>CAYPHN010000117.1:0-9693 GCA_964410265.1 uncultured Flavobacteriaceae bacterium
GGGAAGTGGCTTTGCTTCTACTGTAAGATTAGCGAAAAGTAATCCTGAAACATGGACGCCTATATTTTTACAAAACAAAGAAAATTTATTAAAATCAATAGAAGAATATATTAAAAACCTAAATCAATTTAAAGAAATATTAAAAACAGAATCGGCTGAAGAAGTATATAAAATTATGGAAAATACAAATAAAATAAAAAGTGTATTGGCTGGTATTAAGAATTAAATATTATGGAAAATAAAAATTTTAAAACATGGTTAGAGAAAATGCAATTGAACCACCCATTGGTAATTGCAGGCCCATGTAGTGCAGAAAGTGAAAAACAAGTTTTAGAAGTAGCTCATGAGCTAAAAAATACAGATGCCACAATTTTTAGAGCTGGTGTTTGGAAACCAAGAACAAGACCTGGTACTTTTGAAGGAAATGGTGTTAAAGCTTTGCCTTGGTTACAAAAAGTAAAAGAAGAAACTGGTATGTTAACAGCCATTGAAATTGCGAATGCCAATCATGCAAAATTAGCAATTGAATTTGATATTGATATTTTATGGATTGGTGCACGTACCACAGTAAACCCATTTGCTGTTCAAGAAATTGCCGATGCAATTCAGGGTACGGATAAAATTGTTTTGGTGAAAAATCCTATTAACCCAGACTTAGCGCTTTGGATTGGCGCCATTGAACGTTTTCATAAAATGGGTGTTACTAATTTAGGAGCAATTCATAGAGGATTTTCTTCTTTTAGAAAATCAAAATATAGAAATATTCCTAGTTGGCAAATTCCTATTGATTTAAAAGCAAAATACCCCACTTTACCTATAATTAATGACCCTTCTCATATTTGTGGCAACCGCGAAGGTATTTTTGATATTTCACAAACTGCTCTCGATTTAAAATTTGAAGGCTTAATGATTGAGACACATTGTAATCCAGATGAGGCATGGAGTGATGCTGCACAACAAATCAAACCAGATCGTTTGGTTGAAATTATGGATGAATTAAAAGTTAGAAAACCTAGGTTTGAAAAAGAAGAATCTCTTTCAAAATTAGATGCTTTACGTAAAGAGATCAATGCAAAAGATGATCAATTGTTAGAAACATTATCTGAACGAATGCAAATAGTTGCAAGCATAGGTAAAGCAAAAAAAGAAAGTAATGTAGCTGTATTGCAAAATACTCGCTGGCAAGAAATTTTAAACAGCATGATAGAAAAAGGAGAAGAACATGGACTATCAAAAACATTTATTGAAAAAATGTTTAAAGCAATTCATCAAGAGTCTATTTCCCATCAAGAAAAAATTATCAATGGTTAAATTCTCAACAAATTTATAATTCATAAAACCTGCCTATATTTGGGCAGGTTTTTTAATTTAAAACAATGTATACTCCTAAACATATTTTGGTTGTCAGGCTTTCAGCAATGGGTGATGTAGCGATGAGTGTTCCAATATTAAGAGCTTTTGTTAATCAAAATCCAGAAGTAAAAATTACTGTATTGTCTAGGGGTTATTTAAAGCCATTGTTTGATGAACTACCTAATGTGAGCTTTTATATCGCTGATGTAGAAGATAAACACAAAGGAGTATTAGGATTGTATAAGCTTTATAAAGAGCTTAAATCATTAAAAATAGATGCCGTTGCCGATATTCACAATGTTTTACGCTCAAAAATATTACGATTCTTTTTTTCGCTTTCCTACCTGAAGGTGAGGAAGATGCGGAATAGAATTGCGGTAGTTGACAAGGGAAGATCAGAAAAGAAAGCTTTAACCAGAACAGAAAACAAGGTTTTTAAACAACTCAAATCTACACATGAACGCTATGCTGATGTTTTTAGAAAATTAGGGTTTCCCTTAGATTTGTCGAATCCACGGTTTCCTGAAAAGAAAAATATACCCAATAAAATTATATCTTTATTAGGTAATTATACTAAACTTATCGGTATTGCACCCTTTGCACAATACAAATCAAAAATGTATCCCTTAGACTTGATGGAAAAAATCATTGCAATGATTACTAAAAATAATAACTACAAAATATTGTTATTTGGTGGCGGTAAAAATGAAATTGAATTATTAAAAACCCTAGCCAACAAATTTGAGAACACAATTTCTTTAGCAGGAAAAGTTATGCTTAAGGATGAATTATGTACTATTTCAAATTTGGATTGTATGGTTAGTATGGACTCTGCCAATGCTCATTTAGCAGCAATGTTAAACGTAAAAACCATAACTCTTTGGGGTGTTACACATCCTTTTACTGGATTTGCACCATTTAATCAACCTATAGTGAATACAATCACACCCGACTTAAGTAAATACCCCAATATACCTTGTTCCATTTACGGTAATAAAGTTTGTCAAGGCTATGAAAATGTAATACGTACTATTCTACCTGAAGAAATTGTAAGTAAAATAACGAATCTTATTAAAGAATATCCATGATTTAAAAACTAATCATGTATATTTCGATTTGGTTTGTATTCAATTAGTTTTTTTGGTTAAATTCCCAAAAAAACATAAGTTTTTTGAAACAAAACACTGTATAATTTTTACCAATCTAATCCTTTGTTTACTAAATTAATTCGTTGTGACAATACATAATTTCGACCTTACCAATTCCGTTTTAAACAATTTTATTCTTGAAATTAGGGATTCAAAAAAATGCCATGCGTTTTCGCAGAAATATCGAAAGAATCGGTGAGATTTTAAGCTATGAATTAAGTAAAGAATTAAATTATATCAATCAAAAAGTTAGCACACCCTTAGGGGAAAAAAATATTAACACAACAAGAGAAGATTTAGTATTATGCTCCGTTTTAAGAGCAGGGTTGCCTTTGCATCAAGGGATTTTAAATTATTTTGACAAAATCGACAATGCTTTTGTTTCTGCTTATCGTCATCACACTACAAATGATGAATTTGATATTCGTGTTGAATATTTAGCTTCGCCAACCTTAGATCAAAAAATTTTAATTTTAGCTGATCCCATGCTGGCTACAGGAAGCTCATTGGTAGCCGTTTATAACACCTTAAAAAAATTAGGTGATATCAAGCAAATACACTTGGTCTGTGTTATTGCCGCTACTGGAGGAATTGAATTTATAAAAAACTACTTTCCAAAGAACACCCATCTCTGGGTTGCAACGATTGATAGTCAACTTAATAGCAAAGGTTATATTGTTCCTGGATTAGGTGATGCAGGAGATTTAGCATTCGGTCAAAAAATATAATTTATAAAACGTTTGTTATTATTAACATTGTTAAAAATAAATACAATATCAATTCTTTTACCCAATATCTCTGAATAAATTGTAAATAATTTGCAAATAGAATACCTAAAGGGAAAAAGAAAAATAGAAATTCTGAACCATTTTTAATAGGTGCAATAATTACAATTAAAAACGATAAGGATATATGCATCATTAAAATTGTCCAATTCGATTTGATGTCTATTTTCGATAATAAAGACTTTTTAGTAGTTGGGAAAATTGAAATGCCCCCTAAAATTAATAGAAAAACAATAGGTAGAAAGAACTTCGTCAAAGTATATGGATGAAAATTTAAACTGTATTCAAATGTCCATAATTCGTAAAATTTATTCAAATCATCTACCATTAATTGATAAACAAACAATAAAAATACTGGTGTAACAAAACCAATAATTGGAAGGAATGTATTTTTCCAGTTCCTTTTTCTAAATATCCAAAAAGCACCATAAATTAGAAATATGTAAATAAAACTCCAAATATAAAATATACTTGCTATGCCAATCCAAAATGCACTATCAAATATTTTCTTTTTTGTCTCTATATCTGAGCGTAAACTATAAATTCTTCTAAAGGCAAACAATAAAATAAAATTAGAAAAAAAAACACTTTTATTAAAAAAGCTATTGGGAAAAAAGCCAAGCATTAATATGTATAATAATATCGCATAAGTATTATCTTCCGTTAATAAATTTTTTCTTATAATAAAATTTAAAATGAATATTAGAAGAACTATCGGTAAGGTGAAAACACTTTTTTCTAGCAATAAAATCAACGAAATATCTCCAGTTAAATTATTTTCCAATCCTATGATATAAACTATTATCATTATAACAGAAAGGACCAAAAAATTAATTGGTTTAGTTTTACTAAAAAAATTGGCAATCATAATGATATTATTTACTTTTGCGCTATTAAATTATTTTTAACTTGTTGAATACAAGTTTTAGCGAATGTAAAAAAACTTTATATAACAAACCTAACCGTTTGTATTGATTTTAAAATTATTAATATGATACCAACTAATTTTTTTAGAGCTATTGCCGATTTTTGCACCAATGTTTTATTTGTACCCTATGATGCTTTACGATCTTTAGACGGCTGGTGGTTTTCAAATTTTTTTAATGCAATTCTTTTTGTTATCGCTTTTGGATTGTTTTTATTCTGGTTATCCCAATTACAAAAATTTAAAAAGACCAGTAACGAATAAATTTTATTCAAAAAAACCTCATTAAAGTGGGTAGTAAAAATAAAATGAAACGATTTCGTGAAAACGAATCCTTTAGCAACGTAATTCAACCTACCCGAGATGAAGTAATTCAGGGTCTTTCCTTAAAGGGAAATTGGCAAACTTTTTTTAAAAATAATAACCCTATTGTACTTGAATTAGGTTGTGGTAAAGGAGAATATACTGTTTCTCTTGCCGAAAAATACCCAAATAAAAATTTTATTGGAATCGACATTAAAGGTGCTCGGTTTTGGAGAGGTGCGAAAACTGCTTTAGAAGAAAATTTGTCAAATGTTGCCTTTTTAAGAACCCAAATTGAGTTGATTGATTTTTGTTTTTCTAAAAATGAAATCTCTGAAATTTGGATTACATTTCCCGATCCTCAAATAAAATATAAGCGTACAAAACATAGACTGGTTACGCAACCGTTTTTAAAAAAGTACGAGGGAGTCTTAAAAATAGATGGTTTTGTTCATTTAAAAACGGATAGTGAATTTTTACATGGTTATTTATTAGGTCTTCTTCACGAAGGAAACCACGAAATTCTGTTTGCTCATCACGATATTTATAATAGTACAAGCCCTCCTGATGAAGCCACCTTTATCCAAACTTTTTACGAAAAACAATATTTAGAAAAAAATAAACCAATTACATACGTTAAATTCAAAACTAATTTTTTTTGAATCCGTTTTTAATCGTAAGTTTATCTTTATGAAGCAAGACGGTTTTTTTGAAAAAGTTTATCAAATCACGAAACTAATTCCTTATGGTAGAGTAACTTCCTATGGAGCTATTGCGAATTATTTAGGCACACCAAGATCAGCCAGAATGGTAGGGTGGGCATTAAATAATTCAAATTTAGCTGATACCATACCCGTACATCGCGTTGTAAATAGAAACGGTGTACTTACCGGAAAGCATCATTTTTCAGGATCTAATTTAATGGAGCAACTATTATTAAATGAGGGTGTTAAGGTGTTAAATAATCAAGTTTTAGAATTTAATACTGTTTTTTGGAATCCAATTATTGAACTTAAATTACAATAAAAGTTATATTTTTTAGTTTTTTAATTTTAAATGAGTTAATTAAACATTTTCTTTTTTTATATTTGTAGATAATTGTTATTAAACTAACCAAAATTATGAAGAAACCATTACCATTATTTATCGTATTATTAACTTTCTTCTTTTATACTTCTACTTATGCCCAGTCTAGGTTTAGTCACGAATTGGGAGCTTCATTTGGAGTTGCTTCATTTCAAACAGATTTTGGTGTAAGCAATGACTTTGCCAGTGCTAATGCATCAACTTTTTCAGTAGGTTTTGCGCACTATTTGAAATTTTTCGGTAACCAATACAGTTGGAGAAGTGGTTCTAGTTATTTTTCCGAGCATTTTAAGTTAAAAACCGAGTTCAATTATGTGTTAAATACAAGGGTAGAACATCCAAACGCTACAAATGAAAAACTTAAAGCCATGACAGGTGAAATTAAAATGTATAATATTGGTACAAACCTTGAATATTATTTTTTAGAACTAGAAGATTATTCTTCCTTTTATAAAAGCTCTGGAACTTTAAATCCTTTTATTAGTGTTGGTGTACATTATAGCTTTTACGATCCAGACATTAAAGTAAACGAAGTATCCCTTGAAGGGCAATCCGAACCTTATACAGATCTTATTGATAAATGGCAAACTGGAGCTATTTATTTAGAAAAAGGAAATGCCTTTGGTGTATCGGCAGGTGCTGGAATTAGATATAGTATTGATACATTCGATTTGGTACTCGATGGTCGTTATCAATATTTCTTTTCAGATCAGATTGATGGATTAGACGCACCAAATGACCCGGGAAATAAAAATAATGATACCGTTATTTTTGTTAATGTAGGTATTGTTTATGTATTTGGTAAATATTAAATTAATTGTAAGGCGTTTTCGAGATCTTCTAAAAGATCCTTTTCACTTTCTATCCCAACACTCAATCTAATCAGTGAATCAATAACCCCTGTTTTTTCTCTTTCTTCTTTTGGTATTGATGCGTGAGTCATACTCGCTGGATGTCCACTTAAGGATTCTACTCCTCCTAAAGATTCAGCCAAAGTAAAAATCTTTAAGTTTTCTATCACTTTTATTGCCTTATCATGATTATTTCCAACAATTGTAAATGATAACATACCTCCAAAATCTTTCATTTGTTTTTTTGCAATTTTATGATTTGGGTGGCTCTCAAAACCTGGCCAATAAACTTTATCTATTTTTGGATGTGAAGCCAAATAATGGGCAACTGCTTTGCCGTTTTCACAATGCCGTTGCATTCGTAAATGCAATGTTTTAATACCCCTTAATACCAAAAAACTATCCATAGGCCCACAAATTGCTCCACTGGCATTTTGAATAAAATATAATTTATCTGCTAAATCCTTATCCTTTACTATCAAAGCCCCCATCACCACATCTGAATGGCCTCCTAAATATTTTGTTGCAGAATGCATAACTATGTCTGCACCCAAATCCAATGGTAATTGTAAATAAGGTGTGGCAAAGGTATTATCAACAACCAAAAGTAATTTATTCAATTTCGCAATATTTACTACTGCTTCAATATCAATGATATTTAACATTGGGTTAGTTGGTGTTTCTACCCAAATCATTTTAGTGTTTTTATTAATATACTTTGCAATATTGTCTGCATTATCCATTCCAATAAAATGAAACTTAATGCCAAAAATCTCGAATATTTTTGTGAAAAGTCTATAGGTTCCTCCGTAAAGATCATTGGTAGAAATAACCTCATCACCTGGTTTGAGCAATTTTGCAACCGCATCAATTGCTGCCAGACCAGAGCCAAAAGCTAGTCCAAAATTGCCATTCTCTATACTAGCTAGTGCCTTTTCTAATGCTGTTCTTGTTGGATTTGCCGTACGAGAATACTCATACCCTTTATGTTTTCCAGGCGATGATTGTGCGTAAGTTGAAGTTTGATAAATAGGAGGCATAACCGCCCCAGTACTTGGATCGTGCTGTTGACCACCATGAATAACTTTAGTATTGAACTCCATTTTAAACCTTTTTTAATGTTATAATTTTATATATAAGATAATTCCTCTAAATTTAAAACCTATTTAGTCCTATTCTTTAGCAAACTTTTTTACAACTTTACCTAAAGTCAGCCCTTGTACAATAATTGAGAAAACAACTACAATATAAGTAATGACCAAAAACAAATCTCTATGCATTTCTTGAGATAATGAAAGTGCTAAAGCTATTGAAATTCCTCCACGCAATCCACCCCAAGTCATTATAATGTTTGTGTTTGGAACAAAATCTAGTTTTTTTGCAAAAATTTTAATCGGTAACATCAACGATAAATATCTTGCGAATAATAAAAGAGGAATCGCTAATACACCCGCTAATATATATTTTCCATCAAAAGTTAATATCAACATTTCCATACCTATCAGTACAAATAAAATCGTATTTAAAAGTATGTCAACTAATTCCCAAAACTTATCTACATATTGTTCTGTTATTCCACTCATTGAAGCTTCTCTGTTGGTATCGTTCCCAACTACTAATCCGGCCGTAACCATGGCCAATGGAGCTGATAAGTGGAATTTTTGCGCAATAACAGTTCCGCCCATAACCAATGCAATTGTAAGAATTACCTCAATATCATAATCATCTATCGATTTTAACAAGCGAAATGTAATCCAGCCTAAAATCAGGCCTAAAGCAATTCCTCCTATTACTTCTACTAAAAATAACTCACCAATATGAACAATAGAAATATCTCCTCCTCCTTTAGCTATCTGAAAAATTGTTAAAAATATTACCACACCAACACCATCATTAAATAAAGATTCTCCTACTATTTTTGTTTCCAATTTTTTAGGTGCTCCTACTTGCTTTAATATCCCTAAAACGGCTATTGGATCTGTTGGAGAAATTAATGCACCAAATAATAAACAATAAATAAAGTCTACTTCTAAATTTATGCCCTTTAATAGAAGAAATATAAGTACGCCAACTAAAAACGTAGAGGTAATAGTACCAAAAGTTGCAAAGGTTAGAATTGGTTTACGCTGTACCTTTAACTGTTGAAAATTAGTATGCAAGGCACCTGCAAATAACAAAAAACTTAACATTACATCTAGTAAAACCGTTTCAAAATCAATTGAAGAAATAAATTGTTTTTCCTTTTCTAAAAGCGTACTATCAAAAAAACTAATGCCTATTATTAATAAAGTAAAAATTATTGTAATAGACATTAAACCAATAGTGTTTGGCATTTTTAAAAACCTCACATTGATATATCCAAATGCCGCCGCGAATACAACTAAAATGGTTATTACCGTAAATAGACTCATTTTACACTACCTTTTTTAGTGACAATATCACACCCAAGTGTATACCATCATGAAATGCCATAAATTTTAAAGAGTCGTCAATATTACTTAAGCGAATATCTACACTCGTTAAATACGGACTATAATTTTTAAAAACACCATTATTATAATCTTCCTGAACCTTCAAAACCAAGGAAACCAAATTATTTCTTACATAGGCAACTTCTTCTTTTGACACATCTGTAGTTGCCTTTGACCCTTTTGTGTATTTTTTTATTAAATCTGAATCTATTACAAGAGGTAGACCAGATAGTTTGTAGGTTAATAATTGGTGTGTAACCATAATATGGGCAATATTCCAAAAAATAGAATTATTGAAATTTAGTGGAATACTAAGCAATTGTTCATGACTAAGTGAGTCTATAAAATGAACCAATGTTTTTCTATTAAAAATTGCCGTTTCAAATATTTTATCCATTTATTAAATTTTTAGTTAAAAATAAGTAACTTTCCCATGATAAATACCATGTAATCAAAATTAATGAAAAAAATTTATTACTTAAAAACTTGTGATACCTGTAAAAGAATTTTGAATTCGATTCCTCTTGACCAATTTTTACTTCAAGAAATAAAAACAGAGTCTATTACATTTGATCAACTGGAAGAAATGAAGGAATTGGCAGGTAATTATGAATCCCTCTTTAATAGAAGAGCAAAAAAATTTAAAGCGATGGATTTAAAAAATCAAACTTTAACAGAGCAAGATTATAAGCAATTGATTCTTGATGCATATACTTTTGTATTATACTGATATAGGTTGACCTTTTTTATTAGGTTATTTTTTAAATTTAG
>CAYPHN010000118.1:0-9579 GCA_964410265.1 uncultured Flavobacteriaceae bacterium
GTTGATTTAGACCGAAAACCTTTGGATTCCCGAAAAGCTAAATGGATTGAGTATATCAGGTATCAAGATATTCACAACTCATAACTCATAACTCAAAATTCCTTATCTTCTATAAAACTTCTTAAATTTAAAATAAGCAATAACACTTAAAAAAATCGATATAGCCAACCAGCCCCAAATTTGATTTGGAATCGCTGCTGATTCTCCTGCCGCATAGGAATGTAATCCTGATAACAAATGATTTACTCCCAAATAGGTCATTAAAATTGAAGTAAAGGCAAAAACAGTTACCATATTAAAAACATACCTGTTTTTTAAAGCTGGAATCAATCGCATATGCAAAACAAAAGAATAAATTATAATACTAATCAAAGCCCAGGTTTCTTTCGGATCCCAACCCCAATATCTACCCCAACTTTCATTGGCCCAAATACCTCCTAAAAAATTACCAATTACCAATAACACCAAACCTATGGTTAGTGACATCTCGCTAATGGTTGTAATCTCGTTGATGGCTAATTTTAATTTTTTCTTATTGCTTTTCGTTGTCACGGAATAAAGTATTAATGCGATCATTCCTAAGATCATACTGATCGTAAACGGACCGTAACTAGCAACAATAATAGCAACATGTACCATCAACCAATAAGAATCGAGTACAGGTACTAAATTGCCTATGGAAGGGTCCATCCAGTTCCAGTGTGCCACCATCAATAGCATAGAAGTCACAAAGGTTGTTGCTGCTAAAGTTAGCGATGATTTTCTTCCCAAAATAAATCCAAAGAGCATGGTAGCCCAAGCTATATAGATCATAGATTCATACCCATTACTCCAAGGCGCATGACCTGAAATATACCATCGTATTCCTAATCCAATTGTTTGATAAACAAATAATAACCCTATAATTATTACACTGAGCTTAATTAAGGTTTTAACCAATTTATTATTGTTAAAAATATTGATAATAACAACAATAAACATAAACAAACTCGCCAACATATATTTCCAATACAAGCCCTTAAAAATATCGTATTTATTATAAAATAATTCCAGTTTTATTTTCTTTTCAGAAGGAATTACATCTTCACCAAATTTTCTTTGGTATTTATGTAAACTATCTAAAAATTCATTGGCCTTGGTATAATCTTTTGATTTTGATGCATCGGCAATAGCTTGTGAATACAGCGGAATAATATTATTAACATATAAGGAATCTGGTCCTTTAAAACCTGCATGACTTACCTCTGGAAACGCATACCATTTATTATTTGCATCATCGGCCAACGGAAAAAACTTAAAAATACCCCCTTCTAAGGCTCCAAATAACAAATTAGCTCTACCATCAATACTTAAAATGCTTTCTTCATATTTGCTTTTAATTTTCTTTTTATGTGCTTTAGATACTTCTTCTGTTAATTTATACGCGCCTTTTTCTGTAAAAAAATCAGAAAATCTTGCGAATTTTTGATCTTGCGGTATACCAATCATATCGCGTACTTTGGTATTGTCTTTTTTGATATATATAAAAGGTACAAAATACCAGGCTCGTGGATTGGAAATGATGGATACCAATACCTGATTGGCATCAAAATCTTTATAAGTATCTTTCTTACTTAGTTTTCTCAATAGTTCAGATGCAAAAGTATTTACGGGTTTCATCCTTCCTCCTTCATCTTGAATTACCAGTTCGCCAAATCGCTGGGCGTGTTCTTTTGAGACTTTTTGAGCGGTTAAAAGTGAATCGATCACTTCATATGATCTGTTATGATTGGTTTGCGCAAAAGATGTCAAGCCAATTAATAATATCAGAGCAGTTATTTTTTCTTTTTTCTTTTTAATTTTTTCCAAATTTTGCAGTAAGGAAGAAAATCGTGTTTGTTTAGCGAATAAAGACCAAATCAAGCCTAAAAACAATAATGCATAACCCAAATAGGTTATCCAAGTACCCCATTGATCATGATTTACCGATAGAAATGTCTGTTCTATATCACCAGAATCATTATAACTCGATTGAAAAAATCGGTATCCTTGATAATCCAATACATGATTCATAAATATTCGGAAATCAAAACTTATATCTTTATCTACTACAGTGATTTCACTGGCATAAGATTTAGGGCTCATAGAACCTGGATAACGCTCTAACTGAAAATCTCTCAATTTGATTGAAAAAGGTAATTCAACTTGTTTAGATCCATAACTCAATCTAAAATTTAAACTATCTTGTGTAAAAGCTACTGGTGGCTCTATATTGAAACTATTCCCATAAATAGTAATATTTTGCTTGCTATTTTCAGTTTGAACCTCCAGTTCTAATAAATCTCGTGGGTGTTCTTCTTTTTTACCAGATACCATTTTCATTTTACCCATTACTGGTTGATCGGGAATAACAAACTGTAAATTACCCAATTGGTAAAGTGAACGCATATGAAAGGTTTGTGTTGAATCTCTAACTACATCTCCTTTGATTTGTGAAGCCATAATCATATAGTTACCCGGAAAAGGTGAATTTATTTTTAGCGTATCATTTTCTGTAAATATATTAATTGCTCCATCGCTTGGATCCTCGTAAGAAACCAATGCATTATGTATGTTTAAGGTTTCCCCTGCTTTTATAAAATGTTCATGTCGTCCATCACCACTTGATTCAACAATTTTTAAATAAGTATCTCTACCAACACCAATCTCTAATTCTTCATAAGCATTTGGTATAAAATTGACATACTTAATCGATACTGGTTTTCCTTTAAAATCTGTTTTTATAACAAAATCATTTCCCCCTCTAATAAAATTCAAGAAATTGGTAACCGTTGCAATAAAACTTGCACTACTCTCAGGGCTTTTTGCAAATAAATAATGATTTGAAAGTGGCTTTTTTTGTTCATTATCATCATCAATGTGCACCTTCAAATAAGCTTTGTCTGATAACATGAAATTGGTAGTCTCTCCTTCATAAATTGGCATTATACCTTCAAAACTCACATATCGTGTAATTGCTGCACCAAAAATGATCAAAATAAAAGAGAGGTGTAGTATTAAATTAGAGCGTTTCTCTTTTTTTAACAATTCATATTTTTTGATGTTTCCAATAAAATTAACCACAAATAAAATCATCATCAATTCAAACCACCACGAACTGTAAACCACTGCTTTTGCGGTTTGTGTTCCAAAATCATTTTCAATAAATGTAGCAATTGCCATTGCTGCTGCAAATAGAACAAACAATATAGCTGTTAAACGCGTAGAAAACAAAGTGTTATATATTTTTTTCATGTTAGTTTAATGGGTGATTAATTGGGCGACGAAGTTAAGAAATATAAATAGAATTATTTTTTATTTATATTTTATTTAACAATACTAAAAAGGTTCAATATAATAACAATCAAAATCTATATATCTAAACTTAGTGGTGATGTTTTAACCAAGAGGTTTTTTGTTGAAATAATAATTTATTGACAATTATAATATTTAAAATCATTGTTTGTGTAATGGTATCAATATTTTTTAAATTCTTATACCTTAAGGCATAGTGGCCTTTTATCTTTTATCGAACACTTATGTGTCTTTATTTATTAACCCAAATTTAGTTATTCCAAAATGTGCCTTAGTTGTTTTCTAAAAAAATAAATAATATTAAACTCAATTGGCAAAACACCTACCGAATCCACACCAAATTTAGATACTTTTTACTAAAAATTATTACAATGGCTTTTATACCTAACAATTTATTTTTCTGTGTAACAAAAATTCCTTAAAAAGTCATTTGTTTTTTGTATAAACTTCTTGAAAATATTATAACTATTTGATTTTGTACCATATAAAATATTTTGAATACTGATTTAAGTCATAATATTCATATTTTTTTGTACTTAAATTTACAGTAAGCTTAAAGATCTTAATTAAAATACCGTGTAAAAAAAGAAAAAAAACCAATAAACAAAAATTTTAATATTATGAAAACAAGAAGAATTAGTTTAGTATTAGCAATGATATTTCTAGTATCATTTATAAGTTGTACACACGATGACGCACCAGAATACGGGCCGGTCGACCCTGGTGTTGGAGAAAGCACAAGCGAATTACTGGTTAAAAAGTTTTCAACAGCACCTAATTTTGATGGCGATATTGATGAAGTATGGAAAGAGGCCAGACCTCTTGTTAATAGGGCTACCGTTTCTAAAGCTGGAGATAGAATTATACCACTAAATAGTTCGAGTAACGGAGACGCCTCATTAGAACCTACCGATCTAATGGAGCCGTATGCTGGCGAGAGCTATAAATACACCTTAAGAGGCGGTCATGATGGTGAGTATTTATATCTACTATTTGAATGGGAAGATGATAATGATAGTCAAGACAGACAATCTTGGTATTTTGATCCAATAACAAGCAAATGGCAGGGAGAAAACAAATACGCCAATCATAAAAATGACAAATTTTATGAAGATAAATTTGGATTTATATTCCCAATTAAAGTAAATGGTGCTTACCCCGAAGGGTTTGCTGGTGCAACTTGCACAGTTACTTGCCATGATGGTTTAGCAGACCCTCAACCTGGACAGAAAACAACAAGACATTATATGGCTAATCTTGGAGAGTTAACAGATTTATGGCACTGGAAACGTGTCAGAACTGCTTTGTCGCAATCTGTAGTTGATGGCTATATTCAATATGAAGAAGATGAAGGTATGGCATCAGCTAACGGAAGAAAAACTGATGACGGTATAAAAATGTATGCTACAAGCAAATTTACAGACGATGATACTGGTTTTAGTGGTCCTAAATATGTTATTCCAAATAGAGAAAATTACTATTGGATAACTGATACTGATATTTCTAATGGAACAGCAAAAGCCGTTACTGGTGTAGCTGCTAATGGTGTATTAACTTATGATGGTGGAACTATAGATCCTAATCTTGATCTTGTTGCTTATTCACAAGGATTTGGCTCAAAACGGTTTCCAAGTATATATATTAATCCGGGTGGTGCCGGAAACGACTTTAGATCGGATACACAAGTTAGAGGAGCGCATATTGGTTCAGGTTGGCAATTAGAAATTAAAAGAAAATTAAATACTGGCGATCCAACTGATGCGGTATTTATAATTGGCGAAGAAATTCCTTTTGGTTTAGCCATTTTTAACAATGCTGCCATTGGACATGGACAATCAAACTTCTTAACCATGAAAATTGAAGAATAGTCAATGCAATAGAAAGTGCAGATGATTAAACATCTGCACTTTCTAAATAAATAAATGATTATTTAATTTAAAATCGAATAGTATGAAAAAATTATTTAAAATTTTAATACTAATTAGTATGAGCTTGTTTTTAAGTTCCTGCTATTATGATGCTTTCCCAGAAGAATTGGATCCAATTGATCCTGATGAAGAAGTATCTTATAAAATTGATATTATGCCATTATGGGGCCAATGTGTTGGATGCCATAATGGTAACGAACCACCAGATTTTCGTGATGAGTTTTCTTATGATGAATTGTTAAATGGCTATGTAATTCCAAAAAATTCTGAATCAAGTATTCTATATCAATCACTTTTGGGAACAAATGGTGTGCCCTTGATGCCACCTGGTTCAAAATGGCCTGAATCTAAGATAAGTTTAGTAAAAGCCTGGATAGATCAAGGAGCAAAAGATAATTAACCTTTAAGAAAATAGATATGAAAAATTATATAATAATACTTTTCGCTCTTTTGATGCTCCCCTTGATTGCAAACGCACAGGATGATGCAAAAAAAGATGTTGACAAGGTAAAAAAAGTTAAAGAAAAACTGCAACGATCAGCGTTTGAAAGTTCTTTTATTATTGATAACCCTACCAATGTTGTTCTTAAAAAGAATGAAATGGAAATTCAGTTCAATCATAGGTTTGGGCTATTAAATGTTGACAACAATGACTTGGCTGGAATATGGGGAGCTTCTAATATTAGAATAGGTGCCAATTATGGTATCCATGAAAGAGTTACCATAGGCGTTGGTACTACAAAGTTTGACAGACTTGTAGATTTTAATGCAAAAGTAGCTCTATTAAGACAAACTCGTTCTGAAAAAATGCCAGTGAGTGTTACATATTACGGAAATTGGGTTGTTGACGCACGTCAAAAAAATCAAGGTCTTTATCCTAGAGATGTTACCGATCGTTGGTCATTTTTTAACCAACTTATCGTAGCAAGACGATTTAGTCCTAATTTTTCTGCGCAAGCTACCATTAGTATTTCACACTATAATATAGTAGCAAATACTATGCGAAATGATATGGTTGCCTTTTCCGTTGGAGGAAGGTATAAAATATCACCAAATACTGCAATATTGATTGACTATAGTCAACCAATTACTGAATTCTTAAAAGACAACCCAAACCCAGGGTTTAGTTTAGGAGTTGAATTTGGTACATCTGCCCATGCATTTCAACTGTTTATCACCAATTATAATGGTATAGTTCCTCAAAAGAACTATATGTTTAATCAAAATGATATTTTTAAAGGTGATTTTCTCTTGG
The DNA here is from genome assembly GCA_964410265.1 of uncultured Flavobacteriaceae bacterium. Lineage (GTDB taxonomy): Bacteria > Bacteroidota > Bacteroidia > Flavobacteriales > Flavobacteriaceae > Lutimonas. Next base: position 6,517 of record CAYPHN010000118.1, read on the forward strand.
GCTTTAATATAACAAGACTATATAACTTCTAATTATTTGAACAGTAATACATAATGAACATTATAATTATGTATTACTGTTCCATTAAAATTATAACACATGGAAAATAAACCTAAAAAAGAAAAATTAATCTCTCGAAGAGGTTTACTACCCATACTTGGCGGTAGTTTGTTCCAATTTTAGGTTTTGGCAATACTATTGAGGATGAAACCATCGATAACGATAAAGAAAGTTTTCAAATACTACTAAAACCAGATGGTTCAACAGTAAAAGTGAAAACCAGTTCGATAAAACGGGCAAAAGTAATAAAGAAAAATATTACCAATAAATCTTTTCTTAACTGGTTGGGTAAAAAATTTTAATCTAAGAATTAATTATAATGGACAAGCACAAAAACAACTCCAGACGAAAGTTTCTTGACAAGGGATTAAAAGTAGGGCTTATTACTGCCATAGGTGGTTTGGGACTTTCAAAAATTGCAAATAAGCTGAATGCTAAACCAGAATCTGGATCTGGTGAAAAAATGGAATTGATGACCACAGATGGAACATTGATCCAGGTCGATACAACAGAAGTGCTGGCAATGGAAACAGCTAAAATTCATCACGAAAAACACAATGTTAGAGAAGGCTTTCCCAACAGGAAATTTGTTATGGTAGTTGATTTATCAAGGTGTAAAAATGCTTTAGTTTGCCAAAAATCATGTAATAAAAATCACTATATAACAGGTGACAATGCCTGGATTAAGGTATATAAAATGCAGGAATCAAAAGAAACCGCACCTTATTGGATGCCAACAACCTGTCAACATTGCGATCAACCTGCATGTGTTACTGTTTGCCCTGTGGATGCCACATTTAAACGAAGAGACGGATTGGTTTTAATAGATAATACACGCTGTATTGGTTGTCGGTTTTGTATGGCAGCATGCCCTTATTCAGTACGCGTTTTTAACTGGGACGAACCCAATCAAGGTGAAGTTTATGTGAATATGGATATGAATGATCATCCAGTTGCTACACCTGAATATGCAGGAATGCCAAGCATTAAAGGAACGGTAGATAAGTGCGATTTTTGTCCGCATATGATCGACAAAGGTCAATTACCACATTGTGTAAGCGCTTGCCCGAATAACGTATTTTATTTTGGTGATTATTATGAAGATACCGTTTCAAATAATGATGAAACTGTTCGATTGAGTAAATTACTAAAAGATAAATCTGGCTATAGGTTAATGGAAAGTTTGGGTACTGAACCAAGTGTTTATTATTTGCCTCCTACTGATAGATTGGTAGACTTTGAGGATGCTCTAGAAAATTTCACTGAATTCGAATCCGTTGCAAAACCTGAATAATTATGAAAACTAAAGAACAAATAATAAAAGATTTAGCACCTAGTAAATTTGGAAAAACAGGTGTAATTTGGACCATCTCTTTGGTCGTCATAATTGTATTTGGCATTATTACCTATATAGATCAACTTATTAAAGGTCAGATAGTTACCAATATGAGAGATTATTCATTATGGGGTATCTATATTTCAAATTTTGTCTTTTTTGTTGCCACAAGCTTTGTGGGGTCTGTTGTCGTTTCGATTTTGAGGTTAACAGGGAAAACCTGGAGAACCCCATTGGTTAGAATTGCAGAAATCATAACCCTTGCCTCTATAATTATGGCAGGTATAACCATTATGATTGATATGGCAAGGCCAGATAGGTTGTTAAACTTATTTCTTCATGCCAGATTACAATCACCCATTACCTGGGATGTAATTATTATTCCTACATATATTGTAATAAGCTTTCTACTACTCTATTTTCCATTAATTCCTGATTTTGCTATACTCAAAAAATATTTCCAAAACAGCAAACCTAAATTTAGTAAATGGTATGGCAAATTATCATTGCATTGGACAGGTAGTAAATCGCAAACAACAATTTTAGCCAAGTCAATTAAAATAGTTGCTACTTTAATTATACCAGTGGGTTTGATCTTACAAACCATCGATGCCTGGCTATTTTCAACCACTTATAGAGTGGGTTGGAATAGCACAAACATGGGTGCATACTTTATATCAGGTGCCTTTGTTGCGGGTTTAGGAGCATTAGTAGTTGTGGTTTATATCGTGAGAAGAGTTTACAAACTAGAAGATTATATCACCCATTTACATTTTGATAAAATAGGGCGCTTACTCGTACTTGCATGTTTAACTTATTTGTATTTCAATATCAATGAATATTTAATACCTGCCTTTACAGCAAGTGTTGAAGAAGAAGTTCATTTACGATCTCTTTTTGAAGGTCATTATGCGCCGCTATTTTGGGCAGTAACTGTTGGTGGGTTGATCATTCCTATTTTTGTATTAATTTTTAAAAAAGGAAGAAAACCATTGCCAATGTTTATCATGGGTATTTTGGTAGTTCTAGGTTCTTGGTGGAAACGTTATATCATAGTAACCTCTACCCTCTTACATCCTTTTTTACCTATTCAAGGTGTTCCAGAATCGTGGCATCATTATTTTCCAAGTTTGCATGAATGGCTTATTACTATTTCAACCCTTGCCATGGCATTATTAATTATAACCATCCTATTTCGTTATTTACCTATTATTGCAATACAGAGAACAGCAGAAGAACAAGAATCATTAAAAACCGATAAAAATCTAACGTCATGAACTTTTCAAGGATAAATCAATTTAATTTTCGTACGATTATGCTTGCCTTAGTTAGTGTATTTCTATTTCAAGTAAGTACCCCTAATTTATTTGCCCAAAAAGCAAAAAAAAATAAGGTGAGATTGGGTGTGCAATATGTTAAAGTTATGGATGAAGGAATATATTTTAATATAAAAGCCTCGGCAAGAATAAAGAAAAAAACTGTTAGAGTTTCAAATATTGAATTAATCATCTATAATGTGCTTGAAGATAAAAAAATAATTATTGGTAAAACCACCACAAATAAGAATGGTGAAAGTAAATTTAAAGTCCACAATTTAAATTCGATAAAAGCTGACACATCTAACACCTATAATATTTTGGTTGCCTTTAAAGGAAATGATACTTATA
>CAYPHN010000119.1:0-9559 GCA_964410265.1 uncultured Flavobacteriaceae bacterium
TGGCTTTAGCTGCCTCAGTACTTCTTCTAAATTTACCCCAAAAATCAAGCTCCCAATTTACAGTACCCACCGCAGAATACGATTGAAAGTTATTATCTAACGGAATTCCTAACAATTGATTACTAACACTCGCCCCTGCCTGAACGCCAAATTTAGGTCCAAAATCTGCTTTATTAAAACTTACATTTGCCCTTGCCTGTTCAATTCGACTTGCTGCAATTAGCACATTTTTATTTTCACGTAATGCAGTTAATATCAAAGTATCAAGTACCGGGTCGTTAAAAATATCCCACCAGTTTAAATTAATAATACTATCCGTTTTATTATTTGAATATCTAAATGATGCTGATGTATTGTTTTCCGGTTCATGAAAATTTGGTCCAACCGCACATGCCTGAACCAATAAAATAATCAACAATACTAAAATATATGTATTTATATTCTTTTTCATTATGATATTTTTGACGGTTCTGTTTGCGTTAATTTTTCTTGATCTCTTTTCTTTTCATACCCTGCTATTTTACCTATAAACACAAAGAGCATGGGGTATAAAAATACGCCTAAAAAAGTAGCCAAAGACATACCTCCAAGCAAAGCCATCCCCATAACTTTTCTTGCCTCAGCACCTGAACCAGACGCAACAACCAAGGGGAATACACCTAAAATAAATGAAAATGCCGTCATCAAAATAGGTCTAAACCTAGATTTTGCAGCTTTCATAGCAGCATCAAACAAACTAAGTCCTTTTTTAAATTCATCATTGGCAAATTCGACAATTAAAATGGCATTTTTTGCTGCCATACCGATTAGCATCACAAAAGATACCTGAGCAAAAATATTATTTTCAAAAGTTGGACTAATTAATCTACCCACCCAAAGTGCAAATAATGCTCCAAAAATTGCAAATGGCGTTCCCAATAAAATTGCAAATGGTAAAGACCAGCTTTCATATTGGGCCGCTAAAATGAGAAAAACGAATACCAAAGAAAAAGTTAATATCATGGCCAAGGAACCCGAGGCCTTTTCTTCCTGAAAAGACATGGCATTCCACGAATAGCCCATATCTTTTGGAAGCACTTGAGCCGCTACTTCTTTTAAAGCATTTCTTGCGTCATCTGAGGTATATCCATCGGCAGGTGCACCAGTGACTTCAACGGATCTATATAAATTAAAACGTGTCGTATAATCAGGTCCTGAAATAGGCCTTATAGTCGCCACTGTAGCCATTGGAACCATATTTCCATCTTTATTTTTTATAAAGAATTTATTGATTCCGGTTTCATCTACCCTGTATTCCGGTTCTGCCTGAATATATGTTTTATAAAGCCTCCCAAATCTTGTAAAATCATTTACATAGGCACCTCCCATAAATGCACCGATGGTTGTATAAAGATCGTTTAAATTAATGCCTAATTTGAGCGCTTTTTCTTTATCTATGTCTAAAAACCTTTGGGGTACCGTTGCTTGAAAAGTAGTGAATGCCGAACCAATCTCGGGTCTTTCATTTGCTGTCTTAATAAATTTCATAGTATTCGAAGCCAAATATTCAGGGGTGTTACCCGCTCTGTCCTGAATCATAATACTAAAACCAGAACCATTTCCCAATCCAGGAATTGCAGGAGGTCCAAAAGCAAAAGCTTGTGCATCCTTAATACCAATAGCAAGTTTTCTGTTAACATCGGCAATAACTTCTTTGGCAGTTCTATCTCTATCTGACCAATCATTCATTGAGATAAATAAAAACCCTGTATTTGACACCATTGCGCCCGAGAGAATACTAAATCCAGTTGCTGTAGTAGCGAATTCTACTTCAGGAATTTCTAATAATATTTGTTCTATTTCTTTGGTAACAACATCTGATCTTTGAATGGATGCTGCATTAGGTAATTGTACATTCACATAGAAATATCCCATATCCTCTTCAGGAATAAATCCGCCGGGAACCAAACTGCCAAATATTCCAACTCCAACAGTCATCAAAACAATAAAGATAACGCTTCGCTTTAATTTTCTACTTACAATATTGGTAAAGCTCATATAGGAATCTGTAGTTTTATCCATTCCTTTATTGAATTTTTTAAAAAACCAACCCAATGGACCTTTATAAGGTTTAGGTTCCTTTAATAATAAGGAACAAAGCGCTGGACTCAATGTCAGAGCATTTAAAGAAGATACTAGTACCGATACTACAATGGTTATGGCAAATTGTTGGTAAAGCAAGCCTGTAATACCAGCCATACCAGCAACCGGGATAAATACAGCTACCAAAACCAAGGTAGTGGCTATAACTGGGGCCGTAACTTTTTTCATAGCATCTAAGGTTGCTTCTTTACTATTCATGCCTTTGGCTATATTAACCTGAACTGCTTCGACTACCACAATGGCATCATCTACCACAATACCAATAGCCAAAACCAAGCCCAATAAAGACAATACGTTAATAGTAAAGCCAAGTGCAGGAAAAAACATAAATGCTCCTATTAAAGATACAGGAATTGCAAGTGTTGGTATTAAAGTAGCTCTCCAATCTTGGATGAAAATAAAAACTACTAATATTACCAAAATAAGGGCAATAATTAAGGTAACAACAATATCTTTAATACCAGCATCGATAGCTTTGGTTGTATCTAATGAAATATCATACTTAATACTTTCAGGGAACTCTGTAGCCAACAAATTCATTTCATCCTTTATCGTTTGTGCCAATTCGGTAGCATTTGAACCAGGAGCTTGATATAAGGCAATAATTGCAGCGGTTTCTCCATTTAATCTAGCAATCATATTATAACTTTCTACTCCTAAATTAATAGTAGCAACATCTTTTAATTTTATTTGAGAACCATCACTTTGTGTTCTTACCACAATTTCACCAAAAGCCTCTTTCGAGTTAAACCTTTCTGGCAAACGTACAGTATATGTAAATTCTGTTCCGGCAGGTGCAGGTTCAGCCCCAAATTTTCCTCCAGGAACAATAATATTTTGTTCATTGATGGCGGCAATAATTTCTGGAACTGTTAAGCCTAATTGTGACAAACGGTCTGGTTTTACCCAGATACGCATGGAGTAATCGGAGGCTCCCAATACGTCAACTCTTCCAATACCTTTTGTTCTAGCCAATTTATCTTTTATGTTAATCAAAGCATAATTCCCTAAAAAATCTTGATCATATCTACCATCAGAAGTTAATGTAACCAGCATCAATATATTGGGTAAAGATTTTTGTGTTGTAACTCCAAATTTTGTAACAGCAGCAGGTAATTTAGCAGAAGCTGCAGAAACCTTATTCTGTGCCAAAACTGTATTCATATCTGGGTCGGTTCCTACATCAAACGATATATCAATACTCATCGTTCCATCATTAGAGTTGGTAGATTTCATATAGATCATATTATCTACACCATTAATCTGTTGCTCTAATGGCGTTGCAACCGATTCTTCTACACTTATTGCATTGGCTCCTGTGTAAGTTGCTCTTACTTGAACAATTGGTGGCGTAAGATTTGGGTATTGCTCTATTGGCAAACCAATTATAGAAACAGCTCCTACAATTACAATTATAATAGCAATAACAATTGCCACAATTGGACGGTGTACAAAAAAGTTACCTTTATTTTCAGCCATATCTAATTATTGATCTTTTTTTGACTTTTAAAAACTACAGTTGTTGGGTTAACAACCAATCCAGAGCCTACTTTTTGTAACCCTTCTAAAACTACTAATTCACCAACTTTTAACCCTTCTGTAATTATTTGAAGGTCGCCAATTTTTTCTCCAATACTAACCTGCCTAGATGCTACCGTATTATCTTCCTTTACAACAAAAACAGAATATTTACCTTGTAGCTCATTAATAGATCGCTGTGGGATCAATAGAGCATCTTTAACCACATCCATTTCTACACGTACTTTTGCAAATAATCCCGGCCTTAATATCCTATCGGGATTAGGGAAATGAGCTTGTACCAGTAATGACCCCGTCTTTGGGTCAACATTTCTGTTTATGAAGTCTACCGTGCCCTTATAATTATATGTCTCACCATCAGATAAGATTAATTCAAGATTATAATTTCCTTTAATCTCATCTTTATCATCAAATTCTTTTCTTTCCTTTTCATCTTTGAATTTTCTACCTATAACTTTTTTTGCCAGCGTAAGATAAAGTGATTCTGTTAAAAAGAACTGAACCCGCATGGTATCAATTCGAGAAACAGTATTTAATATAACTGTACTTTGAGATTTTCCTACAAATTCACCTTCTCTTGCTTCTGTTTTACCGATAACTCCTTTAATTGGAGATTTTATTTGTGTATAACTCAAGTTAATTTTTGCTAAGTTTAAATTGGCTTCAGCTGCCTCTACTGAAGAAATAGATGCATCTCTTTTGGCTTGAGCCATATCTAACTCTCTCTGACTTACTGCATCCATTTCAGCAAGTGGTATTACTCTTTTAAGGTCACTTTCACTTTGCACCAAAATAGTTCTTGCCTCGGCTACCATACTTTGCTGTGTTGCAACTTGTTCTTCAAATGGTTTAGATTCTAAAGTATAAAGTAATTGATTTTTTTTTACGCGTGTTCCTTCGTCAAATAATATTTTTTCTAAAAAGCCTTCTACACGAGCCTGAATAGGTATGTCTTTTAACCCATACATTTGCCCCACAAATTCGCTGTAAATCGGGGTGTCATTTTGTAAAACTTTGACCACTTTGATATCGGGAGGTGGTGGAGCCATTACTTTTTTATCTTTACAAGAATAAAAAATAAAAAAAAGAATTATTAATATAGTAGCATTGATCTTCATATGATTGGATTGATATGATTAATTCGATACCTGTAAAAATAAAAAAAACTAAACAGAATGTTTAGTTTTTTTTTAATTAAAATATTTCTATTAGTAATATGTATATCTCCTTACCTGCGAAATATATCTTGCCAATCGGATAACTTGATTGCTATAGCCATATTCATTATCATACCATATATACAAAATCGCATTTTTACCATCTTTCGAAACTATCGTTGCATCGCTGTCATAAATGGATGGTTCGGATGTGCCAATAATATCTGATGAAACCAATTCATTGCTCAATGAATATCTTATTTGCTCTACCAAATTACCTTCTAATGCATATTTTTTCATAATAGCATTGATATCTTCTTTGGTTGTTTTCGAATGTAAATTCAAATTTAAAATCGCCAAAGAACCATTTGGTACTGGAACTCTAATGGCATTTGATGTTAATTTTCCAACCAATTCTGGTAGAGCTTTTGCAACAGCTTGTCCAGCACCTGTTTCAGTAATTACCATATTTAGTGCCGCTGCCCTGCCTCTTCTGTATTTTTTATGCATATTATCCACCAAATTTTGATCATTGGTATAAGCATGGATGGTTTCCAAATGTCCGCTTTTTACTCCTAACGTATCATTAACAGCTTTTAAAATAGGTGTAATTGCATTCGTAGTACAAGACGCAGCGGAAAATATATCAACTTCAGCTGGGTTGTATTTTTTTTGATTGACACCGTATACAATGTTGGGCACTCCATCTCCTGGTGCAGTTAATAATACTTTACCTACTCCTTTGGCTTTTAAATGGCGCCCTAAAGCTTCTTTATTTCTAAAAGCGCCTGTATTGTCAATTACCAAAGCATTTTCTATTCCATATTGTGTATAATCAATATCTTCAGGATTACTAGCAGAAATAACATGTACCGTGATGCCGTTGATAACCAAAGATTTTCTCTTAAAATCGATTTTTACGGAGCCTCTAAAATCACCATGTACAGAATCATTTCTCAACATAGCCGCTCTTTTTTCTAAAATTACCTGACTCAATTCGCCTCTAATAACAATTGCTCTTAAACGCATTTGTTTACCTTTACCCGTTTTCGACATTAATTCTCTAGCCAATAACCTTCCTATTCTGCCAAAACCATAAAGCACTACATCTTTAGGTTTAAATCCATTCGATTTTTTCGCATCTTTCAATTTATTAGCTACGAATTTTCCAAGGTCACCTTTGTCAACCAAATGATAGGTATAAGCCAATTTACCAACATCTAATTTTGCGGGCGGTAAGTTTAAGTCTCTTATACTTTTAGCGATTGCCACCATATCAAAAATTGATATAGGTTTTTGAACAAATTCTTTGGCATACTCTGTTAAACTTAAAATTTCACTTACATTTTTATCCAACAACTGATTTCTAAATAAGATCAACTCAATGTTGTTGTCATACCACAGGTCACTAACTAATTTAATAAACTCTACTGCCGCTCTTCTTCTATCTACCTGTAAATCAAGTTCTATTTCAAAATTTTTAATCGAATTCATTTTTAACTATTTGATTTGATAAATTTTTTGGCAAAATTAACCGTTTTATTTTTAATAATTCACAAAAAAATGGAATCAAATTGTTAATTTCTTATGTTTTGAATAATTGTCATCTACTATATGTTTTAAAAGCATTTTTTTATATTATGATTAATTCAATTATTCAATCTTTAACATTTTGAAAATAATTGAATTAAATAAATATAATTTTATTAATTTTAAACCAATTATTAAATTAAAATAACTTTTTATGGATCCTAAAAAAAACAATGATTTTTCACGAAGATCTTTTGTTAAAAAATCCTTTCTTGGCGCAGCTGGATTAACAATACTTCCTAGTTTTAAAAATTTTAAACCAAATGACAATGTAAACTTAGGTTTTATTGGACTTGGACGTCAAGCTATGTTTCTATTAGATGGCTTTATAAATATTGACGGGGTTAAAGTAGTGGCTTCTGCTGATGTATATGGCATTAAAAATGAAAGATTTAAACAAAGAGTCACCAATCATTATAAAAAAAACGGAAAAAGTGTTGATGTTAAAACCTATGAAAAATATCAAGACCTATTAGCGAGATCTGATATTGATGCAGTAGTGATAGCTGTACCTGACCACTGGCATGCCTTAATTGCTATCGATGCTTTAAAAGCAGGAAAAGATGTTTATATTGAGAAACCTTTAACCTTTACAATTCAAGAAGGAAAAGTACTTAGACAAACTGTAAGAAAATACAATCGTATTTTGGGTGTTGGGAGTCAACAAAGATCTGATCCGAATTTTCAACATGCGGTAAAATTAGTGCAAGATGGTAAATTAGGAGATATTGAAAAAGTTTTTGTTCATGTTGGAGGCCCACCTAAACCATACGATCTACCAAAAGAAATATTACCTGTAGATTTAAATTGGGATCTATGGCTTGGTCCAAATCCATATGTGCATTATAACAAAGAATTAAACCCTCCTATAGGCATCAATCCTGACGTAAACGAAAAATTCTGGGGAGGTTGGAGATGGTATAAAGAAATGGGAGGCGGTTTTACAACCGATTGGGGTGCGCATATGTTTGATATTGCACAATGGGGATTAGACATGGATAAAAGTGGACCTGTTGAGATAATTCCTCCTGGTTTTGAAGATCATAAATATCTTACATATAAATACAATAATGGAATCATTATGACCGAAGAGACTTTTGATGATGGAGGCACAAAAGGTGTAAAATTTCAGGGTAATAAAGGTTGGCTTGAAGTATCTAGAGGTAAATTCAAAAGTTCCAATAAATCTTTTAAGCCAAAATTTAAAAATGATAGTGGTCCATATGAAACAAAAATTCCGCATCAGGTAAACTTCATTGAAGCAATAAGAAAAAGAAAAGACCCAGTGGTTCCAGTAGAAATTGGACATCGTTCATGTACAGTTTGTACACTTGGTAATATTGCCTATGATTTAAAAAGACCCATAAAATGGAATCCTAAAACGGAAACATTTGTTGGTGACCTACAAGCAGATCTATATATGCACAGAACTTATAGAAAAGGATACAAATTACCTCATTTATAGAAACTAAACTATTTTATAAATAGAAAAACCATGCCAAAAGCATGGTTTTTTATTTGTAATATGCTTGCTTAATTGCTTCTTAATCTCACATATCCTCGTTTACCTTTTTGGGTGATTATTTGTAAAACCACGTATTCTTTATTTTGGTATTTCTTTAATAAGGTTTCAACTTCTGCCACAGTTTTAACCTTTTGATCTTCTATATCTATTATGATATCCCCACTTTCAATGCCATACAACTGCTCTAATCTTTTATTTTTTAGATTCACTATTTTAACTCCAAATTTAATACCAAACCTGTTGGTATCATTTTTTGAAATTGGCTTTAAGTCTCCAATATAATAATTAGAAAAATCGGACATACCGTATTTAAACTTACCAAATTGATTTTTTAATTTTACAGAAATAGTTTTTATATTTTCATTTCTCAACACAGAAATACTAACCATATCTCCAGGTCTTTTCGAACCTAAAAAACCTTGTAAATCTGAAAATTTAGTGATTTTAACATTGTCCATTTTGGTAATAATATCATTGGCTATTAAACCCGCTTCTTTTGCAGCACCCTTTTCAACGACTCTGGTTATTATAACACCTTCTGTACTACTCACACCAAAGTCATTGGCCTTATTACTATCTAGTTCTTCATAGTTAATACCTAAATACGCTCTTTGCACATTACCAAATTCTAATAAATCATCAATTACTTTCTTTGCAATATTAGATGGTACAGCAAATGAATATCCTATATATGATCCTGTTTGTGAAGATATTGCGGTATTGATACCTATTAGTTCGCCTCTTACATTCACTAAAGCACCTCCACTGTTACCAGGGTTTACAGCCGCATCTGTTTGAATAAAAGATTCAATCCTGTTATTATTATTTGATAAATTAATAGCTCTTGCTTTAGCACTAACAATTCCGGCAGTAACCGTTGATGTTAAATTGAATGGATTACCAACAGCTAAAACCCATTCACCAACTTTTAAATAATCAGAATTACCAAAAGGTAAGTATGGTAGATTACCTTTGTCTATTTTTAACAAAGCAATATCAGAACTTTCATCCACACCAACAATTTCGGCTTTATACGTTTCCTTATTATTCAATGTTATTTCAATTTTTCTCGCTCCTTTAACTACATGATTATTGGTTATAATATAGCCATCTTCAGATATGATAACACCAGACCCCGTTCCAACTACCCTTTGTGTTTCTGTGTCAGAGTTACCATAAAAAAATTGCGATAATGGATTCGAATTGGAAGGAGATATTGAAACGTTTTTAACATGTACAACCGCATGTACGGTTTTATCTGCAATTACAGTAAAATCTGTATTTTCTGCAGCTGCAGCAATATTTGTATTATAATTTACTGGAATTGCTATGGGCATTTCACTATTTGAAACTATACTATTATCAGTTTTATCAAAAAACATCAAATAGCTTCCTAAGGTTAAGGCTCCTCCTAGAGCTGAAACCATAATTAAACTCAATATTTTTTTCATGTGTCTATATTTTAATTTTTTATAGGTGATACATGCTGTTCGCTATCTGCCACGCCGGCAGGCGGGTTAGTCACCCAATCAAGTTGGGTGCAGGCTATTACCTTATGTGTCAAAATTTGGCATGCTCGTTTCATAATTCAAGTGTTTTATTCTAA
>CAYPHN010000120.1:0-9521 GCA_964410265.1 uncultured Flavobacteriaceae bacterium
CTAAATCATTTTCAATTATTGTTTCATTCGCTTTCGCGGAAGGTAAACTTGCACTATAAGCAAAATCACCCAACATATTTTGTGTACGTGCTAAAGCAATCGAATCAGAAGGGTTCGCAATATTATTATTGTAGTTATTTTCAATTTTATCACCTTGATTGGTTATTTCTTGCGATTTTTGAATAGAATCTTGAACTTGCTCTGTTTTTTGCTTTGCAATTTCTTCCTGCGTTGGTTGATTGGTATAAAAATAGTAAAGCATAATTGCACCAAGCAATACAAATCCTATTAAGGAATTAAGATCAAATTTTTTTTCTTCCATTTTGATTTTTTTATCTATCTGAAAAATAAGTGTTTTTCAATTTTTGAAATGTTCGGCAAATGTAGTAAAAACGACTAAATTAATATTTAAAATTGCGCATTAAATATCATTATAATCAATTACAACTGTCAATACTTCGTGTAATTTTGAGTTATGTATGTTGCATCATGAATTAAATACATGAATCTCAACGAGTTAACGCATTTAGGTAATATTATACAACTTACTGTATATCAATAGTATACAAAAAACATAACGAACTATTGAACTATAACATGTATGGTTAATTTAATTAAAAATCGATAATTGCGAGTTATTAGAATTATTTGAAGATATCTTATTTGCAAATAATTGCACATCAATCTTTTTAAAATTTTCTACAGAATCACCTAACAACCAGTGTCTTTCACTTTCATTAGAGAGTATTAAGGGCATTCTTTTTTTTGAATTATGAATTTGTTCCATGATCCCTTGTGCTTCGGTAGTGACTATGGTATAAGTTTTTTTATACGAATTGGTACTTTTATCATATCGCGAATTCCACAAACCTCCGAATGAAAAAAGCGCATTGTTCGCTATACCAATTTCATATTTTTGTTTAGCACTTCCTCTTTCGTTTAACCATTGCCATTCATAAAATCCGTTTGCAACAATTAAACATCGATTATTTATGTTATTTTTAAAGGATGGTTTTTGACTAATTGTCTCGATTCTAGCATTTAAAGTGTATTTTTTAATACTTTCATCTTTTGCCCATTCCGGAACCAATCCCCAATAGCAATGTTGAATCATATTGCTTTGTAAATTTGTAATTATTGGTGTTTTGGGATAAGTAAAAGCATTTATCTCATTATTTGTACTATACAAATTTAAATCATCAAATATCGCATTAAAACGAGTTTCAATTTCTGATGCCTTTTTTGTTAATTTAGTACTGTAACACATCTTTGTGGTATTTTTAAAATTTAATCAATAGTATTAGATAAAAGATATAAGACCGCTTTGTTTATAGCACAAAGATTTGAATATAACTACTACACAAGCAATAATTTAAATTATTAATAACAATGAATATCCGTTTAGTTTTGCTCCAATTTTTCTTTAAAAACAAACATCAAAATTATCGGTATGGCTAAAATCATCACCATCATTCTATTTTCAACCAAAACCTGTGGATACAAAATTATTGTCAATAAAAACCCACCAATAGCACCTCCTAAATGTGCACTATGACCAATATTTCCCCACTGTTTTTTCATACCAAACATAGAGTACAACAAATAACCAACACCAAAAATATAAGCAGGAATTGGAATTGGTATAAAAAACATATACAAATTCATACCCGGGTTTAACATTATAGCTGCATATAGCACTCCCATTACAGCTCCTGAAGCACCAACGGCACTATAATACGGATCTTTTTTATGAAATGTTATGGCAAATAAACTTCCGGCCAATAACGACCCAAAATATATTACAGTAAATTTAAGTATACCTACATAGTTTAACACTGCATCTGCAAAAAAATACAGGGTCAACATATTAAAAAATAAATGAGATTGATCTACATGTAAAAATCCGGAAGTTAACATTCTTACCTTTTCACCTTTTACAATTGGTCCTATTTGAAATTTAAACCTTTCAAAAAAAGAGCGATCTTGAAATCCTTTTAAGGATACCAAAACATTCGCAATTATTATTAACAATACAGCTTTATTCATTCTTTAATTCTTTATACCCAATGGTGTTTTTATTGTTGATTTATTTTACGAAAGTATTCAATTATGTGCAGACTAATCCTTTCGAATTTAATTTTCTCTAAGTAGTAATATCAACACTTCATTTAATTTTAAATTATGAATGTTGAATTATGAATTAATTTTTTGAATACCAATGAGTTTCCATATCTAAGCATCTCGATATAACTGGCTCTAAATCATTATTATGCAAAAATATAATGAACTATTAAATATTGGACAAACACTAATTTGTGTTATTTAATTGATTTCTTAGATCAATTTAACACGTATCTAAAATTCAAACCGAAGCCATTCCAATGAAAAATAGTTGATTCTAAAACAATAATAGAAGGTCTATAATCTAAGCTTAAAGTTAATGGTGACCCAGTAAAGTGGTAAGCAATTCCAACTTCGGTGGCAGCACCCAACTCATATTCACTTTTAAATAGTGTTGTGATACCAACCCCTAAATAATAATGAAAATTAGGTAAACCTTGAATTGGTTTATAAATAAAATCATAAATCACATCAATACCAACACCATTACCAAAAATAATATTACCATGTATTCTCCCTTCTTTTAAAGGGTATACACCATCTATAGCAACATTATTCCCTGCCATTTCACCCAGTCGAATACCAATTTCTTGGGCTGTCAAAAAATTAAAAAAAGGACATAATATTAATATAAAAAATAACTTTCTCATGCTTAATAATTTGTCCTCTAATGTATAAAATAATTGGTTAATTTTAATCGAATATTATATCCCCTGGAATAATTCCGGTCGTTACAGTTTCTAATAATGCCCCTGATGTTAAATCGTAATTTTTTAAAGTTCCTTCACTAGTAAAATTTTTGGCATCTGTAGCAAATAATTCACCATCATGCGCTTGCATTGCATAATAAAAACCATCCAATCCATTTACACTTTCGGTGGGTAGTGCAGTATCATTAGTATTCATTGCATATACTTTACCATTTAGATTGTAATACAAGGTATTGTCTTCATTTGTTAATAAGCCAGGGTGTTCAGTTAATGCAAATTCAAATGAAGTAACTTCTAAATTACCAGCTTTTATTTTGTACAAACCTCCATTAGTTTCACTATCTGTCCAACTTGGTTTACCTCCGCATAAAACCCATATATTATCATTATCATCTTCTACAATAGCATTTGGTACATAACCAACAGTAATAGTTTTAACAATGGTATTACTATTTGTATCGATAACAACAACTTTATTATTTTGACTCCAACCACCTTCGAGGGTAACAAATAACAAATCATCATCAAAAACCATATTTTCAGGACCTTCACCAACTGCTATAGTATCAACCACGGTATTGGTTAGCAAATCAATAACAGCAATAAAATCGTCGTTAGGGTTTGAAGAATCTCCCCAATTACTTACATAACCAATATTGTCATCGATAACCACATATCTAGGGTTATTAATATTTTGTCCTTCAATAGTAACGATTTTTTGCATAGTAAATCTATCTGCTACAATAATTTTATGCGAATTATTTACAACGATATAAGCATTTTCTTCAGACAAAGCCATAGAATTCACAATATTACCTAGATCTTCATTGTTTACCTTTTTAAATATATTCTGATTAATTACACCATCGTCCCCAACAAAAGTTATAGAGCCACTACCATTTTGAAAAGGACCTTCATTGGTAATAAAATAACCTTTTTCATAATCTCCTTTTGGTAGATCGGGTACATTATTATCATCAGTACAAGCGTTAAAAAGTACTGTTGTTATTAATAATACTGCTAATTTTAAAGTTTTCATTTTAGTTTTAAATTTTTAAATTAATATTAAGTGAGTAATTTCTATTTGGCATAGGCCTATAGGCAACCGATTGATAATTTTTATCAAACAAATTGTTTATTCTAAATGCTATTTGCATTTTATGTTTAAAAAAACTGCTATTTAAATCTATATTTGAAAGGCTATATGCATCTATAGATTGTGTGTTAGTTGTTGTAGTAAATACTTCTCCAATATATTGCAAATTATAATTAAAACTCCATTTACCGTATTGGTAATTTAATATGGTGTTTGCCTTATGGTAAGGCACATATATCAATTGTTTATTGGTCGATGTATCTTCCGATTGGTTATAGTCATATTGTACTTTTAATCGAAAACTATGGGCATTGAATTTTTTTTCAACACTGGTTACAAACTCCAATCCATAATTATTAGCATCTTGTATATTTTGTGGCTGCCAAATTATACCATTAAGGGGTCTCCATTGAATTAAATCTTTACTTTTTATAAAATAAGATGTAAGTTGAAACTTTATAAATTTTTGCTCAAAAGCCATGGTAATTTCAGCCGATTTACTTTTTTCTGATTTTAAATCAGGATTTCCTCCTGGCACCCAATACAGGTCATTAAAAGTTGGCGTTCTAAAATTTGTTGAAAATCCAGACTTTAAAGTAAATTGATCATTAATACTGTATTTAGCATCTACGGCATAAATAAAAGGAATTTCAAAAACTGAAGAATATGCTTTTCGGATGCTTAAATTATAATTCAATTTAGCAAAGGGTTGGTGTTGCAAAAGAACATAAGCATTTAGAGTATTTTGATCTTTCTTTGAAAAACTAGTACCACTACCTTGCTCTTTTTTAAATTCTAGCCCTGCATTAAAAAATATAGTTTTATTTAAATAATAAGTTAAGTCATATTTTGTTATCCAATTTAAACTTTTTCCATTAGAAAAATTAGAGGCATCTTTATCAAAAAAATAAGTAAAATTTTCGGTTAAATAGGCTAGTTTTAAGGAGGATGAATATCTATTTCCTAAATATTTCCAATCTAATAAATTACGAGAATTGAAATTTAAGAGTTTCGCATTGCTCTCTGAAGTAATTGTTCGTGAAGTATTTCTGTCATTGTCAATAAAAGAATTATAATAGGTTAATGTATTCTTATCATTGAATTTATAAGCAAAAACGGCATTTATATTATAATTTTTAGACTGACCATTTTCGTTGCTTAAAGAACTGTTCAAATAAGGGTAATCATTTTCAGATATTGTTCCTCCCAAACTCATTTTAAAAAAAACATTATTATTGCTTAGTAATCCAAAAAATTGAGAGGCATAAGTCTGGTAAGAACCTAAACTCATTTGTAAATTAGCCTCTTTTTTATCAGTAAAAATTACTTTATCTAGTAAATTTATTGCGCCACCAATGGTGCCACTACCCAACAAAACACTTGCTCCCCCTTTTCTTATTTGTACTTCATCAAAACTATTTGCAGTAAGTGTATTAAAATCTGTTTGCCCGTTTAAGGAAGAATTAATGGCAACACCATTCCAATAAACACCGGTTTGAGATGCATTGGTACCACGTAAGGCAATGGATGAAACCATGCCGTTACCATTTTGTTTAAAATATAAATTGGCATGATCTTGTAATAAATTTCCTAGGCTTTGGTTGTTGCTCTTTAAAATACTATCCGATATGACTTCCACCGTATAGCCAGTATTTAAAATTGGTGAAAAACTACCTTTTAAGACAATTTCTTCCAATGGATTGATACTATCCTTTTGCGAAAAAGAAATCGCAGATATCAACAAAAAAATAAGTGTAAGTTTTTTACCCATAATACCATCGTTTTTCTTCCGAAAACTTTGATTACAATAATTAATCTGGCAGGTTTCCTGGCTTGCGTCTAGTTGTTTGTCTTCCCATTTGCATTAGCAAAAAGTGACTTAAATATTAACAACAAGCATTATGACTAGCATAACTTAGCTTACAGTTGCGGAGACAGCTCTCGATTATGTACCTAAAAGTACACGAGATTCCCTTTTATTTATCACGTCAAAGACGTGACCAAATTCAACTGTAAAATTAGTCTAATTTTCGATTGAAAAAAATAATAGGACTAATTATTTTAAAAAATCGTAAACTTGCTAAATTTTAAGAACCATCAAAAATAATGCTATCCGACTCGCAGTTTAAATTACGATCAAAACTTAAAACAGGAGTATTTACCTTATGTATTATTATTTTAGCATCATGTAAAAACGACCTAAAAAAGGATATAATTACGCAGGGAGACTCAAATTTTAAATCGTCAATTAAATACGCTAAAGGCTTTGATATTCAGATTTTTGATACATACACAAAATTAATAATCAAATCGCCTTATCCAGGCGCCAAAATACAGCAGGAGTTTATTTTATTAAAGTCTAATGATCGAAACCAAAAAAAATTTAATGGTCAAAACCACATTACTATTCCATTAAAAAAAATTATTGCTACTTCAACAACACATATTCCAATGCTTGAGTTAATTGGGGCAGAAAACTCTTTGATTGGTTTTCCTAATACGAATTATATCACCTCGACAAAAACAAGTTTATTAATAAAAAATGGCGAGATCCAAGACATTGGAAATAATCAATCCGTTAACACCGAAATACTGCTAACTTTACAGCCAGATGCTGTTATTGCATTTTCTATGGGCAATACAACCAAAATGTACAATACTATTAATAAAAATGGTATCCCAGTAATATATAATAGCGATTGGTTAGAAGAAACACCATTAGGTAGAGCCGAATGGATTAAATTTTTTGGTGTTTTATATGATAAAAACAACTTGGCGGATAGCATTTTTGATGCTATTGAAACCAAATACTTAAATGCCAAAGAAATTGCCAAAAAGGCAAAATATATACCAACTATACTAACTGGTGTTTTATATAAAGATAAGTGGAATTTACCTGCGGGTGAAAGCTTTATGGCACAATTATATAAAGATGCCAACACCAATTATTTATGGAAAAATTCAAAAGGTCAGGGTAGTTTGGTTTTAAGTTTTGAATCTGTATTAGAAAAAGCGCAAAATGCAGATTTTTGGATTGGGTCGGGATATTATACCAATCGTAAAGAATTAGCAGAAACCAACGCACATTACACTCAGTTTAAAGCTTATAAAAATAAACATATTTATACTTTTTCGAAAAAAAAAGGAAATAATGGTGGCATTATTTATTTTGAACTGGCCGCAATACAACCGCACATAGTTTTACAGGATTTGATTAAAGTTACACATCCGAATCTTTTACCTAATTATAAACCTTTTTTTTTAGAAAAATTAGATAAAAATAAATGACAATGGTTTAATGATAAATTTCAAACAAAAAACTCTAAAAGTCAGGTAGCAAGTATTAGATTTCAGGTAAATAAAGTAAATTAGAACGAGTTTACAACCAACAGCAAACAACAACATTATTAAACAATTAACCACATATCGATTCGCTTTCATCATGCTTTTTTTAGCATTGATTTTTACTGCCATTATGAATATAAGTTTTGGCTCGGTGAATATTCCTTTTAAAGATATTTTTACGAGTATTTTTAATCAGGTAACCACTAAAGAATCATGGAATTATATCATTTTAGATTACAGAATTCCAAAAGCAATTACGGCAATATTAGTGGGCTCAGGGTTGGCAATAAGTGGCTTGCTAATGCAAACGTTATTTAGAAACCCTCTTGCCGGTCCATATGTTTTAGGAATAAGTTCGGGTGCAAGTTTGGGTGTTGCCATTTTAATATTAGGAGCTTCTATTTTAGGTGGAAGTTTTATGGTGTTTGCATACTCCAATATTTTACTCAGCATTTTTGCAAGCCTTGGTTCCTTTATGGTTCTTTTTGCCGTTATGATCGTAGCGAAAAAAGTTAAAAACACCATGACAATTTTAATTATAGGGTTGATGTTTAGTAGTTTAACAGCTGCTACCATTAGTATTTTGGCCTACTTTAGTAGTGCAGAAAATTTACAACAATATTTATTTTGGAGTTTTGGCAGTTTAGGTAATTTATCTTGGAATGAAATTAGCATTTTTGCAATAATCTATATATACAGTATTCTTTTAATTTTACCCACCATAAAATCATTAAACAGTTTATTATTGGGTGAAAACTATGCTAAAAGTTTAGGAATTAATTTTAATAGAACTCGAAATTTAATTTTAATTGCGACGAGTTTATTTACAGGTGTAATTACAGCTTTTTCGGGACCAATTGCTTTTATAGGATTGGCAACACCACATATCACCAAATTAATTTTTACTACCTCAAATCATAAAGTCTTAATTCCGGCTGTAGCCATATTGGGTGCAATAATTATGTTGATTAGTGATACTATAGCCCAACTGCCAAACAGTGAATTTACTTTACCTATCAATGCCATTACTTCCTTGTTTGGTGCCCCGGTTGTAATTTGGTTATTATTAAGAAAAAAGAAAATGAATTTATAAATTTGAAAGTAGAAAAAAACATACTCGTAACTGAAAATTTAAGTATTGGATATAAATCTAAAAAGGAGGAAAATATTATCGCAACAAACTTAAATTTAAACCTTTCTAAAGGAAAATTGGTTTGTTTATTAGGCAAAAATGGTATTGGAAAATCTACTTTATTAAGAACATTGACCCTAGTGCAACCGAAGTTATCCGGAATTGTAAAAATAAAAAATATAGATCTTGAGCAAATAGATATAAATACTTTGGCTAAAAATATCAGTTTGGTTTTAACCGAGAAAATTCCACCAAATAATTTAACCGTTTATGAATTAATTGCCTTAGGTAGACAACCTTATACCAATTGGATTGGTACATTGACAAAAGAGGATGTCGATCAAATTAATTTGGCGATAGAACAAACCAATTTAATAAAATTAATAAATAATAGATGTGATGAATTAAGTGATGGACAATTACAAAGAGTAATGATATGTAGAGCTTTAGCTCAAAATACCGATATTATAATTTTAGATGAACCCACTGCGCACTTAGATATTCAGCACAAAATAGAGACTTTTATTTTATTAAAAAACTTAGCAGAAAAACTGAATAAAACTATATTAATTTCAACACATGAAATTCAATTGGCTATCCAAATGGCAAATATACTTTGGTTAATGACCGATACCGAATTGATTTCAGGTGCACCTGATTATTTAATTGAAAACAATAAAATCAATCAAATATTTGATAGTAACACAATTTATTTCGACAAAATAAGCAAACAGTTTAAAATCAACACTTCGTGTAGTTTTGAGTTATAAATGTTAAACCTGCCTCGCCGGCTAATGTCAATAAGTTAAGGAAAATAACCTGCTAAAAAATTGTGTATTAGCAGGTTAATTAGTATTTTTAAGTTTGTAAAACCGACAAAGATATAACCGAACAGTTTGCTACTCAAAGCGTTTTTTCACAAGCACGATTAAAAATAAACCCTGATGCTTTTGTAGAGCTAAACAATGATTGTGTAGACCATGATTATTCCAATTACTCCATAAAAAGGTAGAAAGGTCATCGGCTAATAGCCATCGATGGGTCTCAGGTAATAGACCTAAAAATCTAACGGTAGGCTAAGTTCACCCCATTCTTTTTTATTTCAAAGTAATAAATA
>CAYPHN010000121.1:0-9509 GCA_964410265.1 uncultured Flavobacteriaceae bacterium
ACAGAATCAAGGTAGAGAAAACGATATCAAACAACTTAAGTTGTTTGACCTATGAGGCCCAGCGCTCTTGGCGCAGGGTAGTTCACATTAAAGCTAAATAAAGAAATTAACGAAAATGATACTGTAACATTCTCTCATATTGGGTTTTTATCTCAACAGATATCTGTTTCTACTCTTTCAAATAATAAAAACATGATTTTTTTAAAACCTCAAGTGAATAATTTAAATGAGGTAATTGTAAAAGTAAAAACTCCAAAAGCTAAAAAAATTGGACGGCATTCAACAGGTTTGGGTCTAATGCATGTTAATTTTTATTCCTATTATGATGAGGATGTTGATGATAATTTAAGTAGGGAAAAAGGAATGAAGTTAAAAATTAAAAAAAATTGTAGTATCAAAAATTTGAATTTTAATATTACTTCTAATGATTTTAGTTCGCTCAAGTTTAAAGTTAATTTTTATAAAATTGAAAATGATTTGCCAACTGAATTAATTATTGATAAAAATATAATATTTGAAATAAAAGATAGTTTTTTAGGCTGGTTTACGGTCGATTTAAAACCTTACGACATTTATTTTGAAAAAGAAACGAGTAACATTGCTGTATCCATTCAATGGGTAGAAAGTGTAAAAAAGGATAAAAAGAGTAAATATTTTTCTATTTCTACTGCTGCATCTCCTCTTGATACGGCTTATTTTAGAGATAAAGCTATGGATAGTTGGGTAAAAAGTAACCAAAGTTTTAGTTTTTATTTAAATGCAATGTGTAATTAACCGTATTTAATCCGAGTTTAACAAAAGTAAAACTCGGGTAATTTAATAGGCTTATTCCACTATAACTCTCCAACCAAATTTATCTTCGGCACGGTTGTATTGAATATCGGTAATTCGTTTTTTTAATCTTGCAGCATAGGTGTTTTCTAACTCTGGTAAATCATAATCCTTGTCTTGATATCCAAATCCTGCAATTGGCGAAATAACTGCCGCAGTACCTGCACCAAACATTTCTTTTAATGAACCATTTTTAGCCGCTTCAACCAATTCACTTACCGTAATTTTTCTAACTTCAACAGCAATATTTTCATCTTTAGCAATATCGATTATACTTTTACGAGTAATACCATCTAAAATTCTATCACTGGTGGGGCCAGTAATTAAAGTATCACCAATTCTAATAAAAATATTCATTGCACCAGCCTCTTCAATATATTCATGTTTATGGTCGTCTGTCCAAATAACTTGCTGGTATCCTTTTTCTACCGCCAACTGGGTAGGGTAAAATTGACCTGCGTAATTTCCACCAGCTTTGGCAAAACCAACACCGCCATTCGCAGATCGAGAGTATTTTTGTTCTATCAATACTTTTACTTTACCCGAAAAATAAGCTCCTGAAGGAGAACAAGCAATAATAAATTTGTACTCATCTGCTGGAGATGCGTGAAAACCATTGCCAGATGCAAAAATAAAAGGGCGAATATATAAAGAACTATCATTTTGTGTAGGAATCCAGTCACTATCTAGTTTTAACAAAGATTTTAAACCTTCCATAAAATAGGCTTCTGGTAATTCAGGCATTGCCAGTCTTTTTGCCGAAATATTTATTCGTTTTTGATTTTCTATTGGGCGAAATAATAAAATTTGACCATCAGCATCTTTATAAGCTTTCATACCTTCAAAAACAGATTGACCATAGTGAAAAATTTTAGATGAAGGGTCTAAACTAATATTTTGATAGGGTACAATTTGAGGTTGTTGCCATGAACCATTTTTATAGGTACAAACAAGCATATGATCGGTCATATCTTGACCAAAAGATAAGTTATCAAAATCAATATTGTTAATTTTCGAATGTTTTATTTTTTTAATCTTTATTGTTGGGCTTACCTCAATATTCATAGTTAAAATAATTTGGTACAAAAATACTTAATAATCGTTAATTTTTAAGAGTATTTATTGATAATTTAATAAAACATATAAGATTAGAAAACCTTTTTTTTAAGCTTAAATCATTGTTTTTTTAGTTGCAAAGCCTTAAATTTGATAGATAAATAAATTAAGAATGAAAAATAAAATTATTGCAATTATTTTACTACTATCGCTAGCTGCTTGTAAAGAAGCTAATAAAGAAACTCAAGAGCCTCAGAGTATTTCTGAAATATCATATGCTTCTTTTGGAAAAAAAATAACAAATGAAAACCCAATATCAAGAGAAGAAATGGCTAAAAAATTTAATCTTCTTAATATGGGTGATACTATTAATGTTAAGTTTGCTTCCACAATAAATGAAGTGTGTAAGAAAAAAGGCTGTTGGATGAAGTTAGATTTAGGTGATGAGAAAGAATCTATGGTTAGATTTACGGATTATGGTTTTTTTATGCCTTTAAATTCAGATAATAGAGAGGTAATTGTTGAGGGAAGAGCATATATTACTGAAATTTCTGTTGATGAATTACGTCATTATGCAGAAGATGCTGGAAAATCTAAAGAAGAAATAGCAATGATTACTGAGCCTAAAATCACTCTTTCCATTGAAGCTGATGGTGTTTTAATGGTAGAATAATGAAGATTGGTTATCCGTTTCTGGCATTATTACTTTTTGTTTCGTGTAAAAAAGAAATAGAAAAAACAGAAGTAAAAGAAAAATTAATCATGTATCAAGCTTCTGAGATGACGGAGTTGATGCGAGGTATTTATGAATATAACAAATTATCAAAACATAAGATTGAAAATAATCAAGATTTGTTTGGATATCCTGATGAGTTTCAAAAAATAAACACTGCAAAATTGACCAATTCAAGTGAGCGAGATGCTGAATTTGATAGTTTGGCTGTAATTTTTTTAGAAAATCAAAAGGCAGCCTATACTTTGAAAGGAGATTTGGTGAAATATAGTTACAACAAATCAATAAATGCATGTATTTCATGTCATAAAACAAGATGTACTGGCCCACTACCAAAGATTAGAAAATTATTGATTCCTTAGGTTTGAAAAGAGAAATAATTAAAACTGCAGATGGCTCTTCAAGTATTTATTTACCAGATTGGGATGAAAGCTATCATTCTAAACATGGTGCAATTCAAGAAGCCTACCATGTATTTATCAAACAAGGTTTAGACTTGTTTAATAATGCATTTGAAATTGATATTTTAGAGATTGGTTTCGGAACAGGATTAAATTGTTTTATTACTTTTTTGGAGTCGAAAAAAAGAGGTTTACAAATTAATTATAATGGAGTTGAAGCTTATCCGCTTAAAGCGGAAGAAATTTCACAATTAAATTATGTAAAACAGCTAAAAGCAAAAGAGTTTACAAAGTTTTTTGAATTGCTTCATGCTGTTGCATGGGAAGAAAAATATCAAATAGCTAGTAATTTTAATTTATTGAAAAGAAAACAACTATTTAAGAATATTAGTGATATAAATAAGTTTAATTTGATATATTTTGATGCCTTTGGAGCAAGAGTTCAGCCTGAATTATGGACAGAAGAGATCTTTAAAATTATGTATAATTCCCTTAAAAAAAATGGTGTTTTAGTGACATATTCCGCAAAGGGAAGTGTGAGAAGAGCTATGCAAAGCGTGGGTTTCTTGGTTGAAAAATTACCTGGTCCACCTGGCAAAAGAGAAATGCTGAGAGGAACAAAGTATTAGAGCGTTAGCTCAAATAGTTTTAAGAGGAACAAAGTATTAGAGCGTTAGCTCAATAGTTTTAGAAACACAAAACATTAGAGCGAAGTTTATATAATTTAAAAAATAAAGAATAGACAATGCATAATCCAAAATTTATTAAACGTAAAAAATCTAGTACAAAAAAGGCAGTTTTTTATTTAATTTTATTGGGAATTATAATTCTAATATGGAAATATTTAGATGAGTTAATGGAATTGATTTTTTAAAAAGACGGGTATTTTGTTATAGGTTATCGTTCTTGGCTGTACGATATATATGTGGAAAGAAGTAGTTTTGAGAAAGTAATTCGATAAATTAGGTTTATGATAACAATAAAAAGGCACTTTCAGAAGTAAATAGATTTAGCTATAATCCAAGAAAATATTCCAGATAATTTTCATTAAATCAACTGGAATATTTCATTTTTATAGTTTAAAATAGATTTTGAAGGTTTTAAGGGTGATATAGAGATTTAAATTTAATAAATTACTTAGGAATAATTATTTAAAAGATGCTTGTGTATCAAGCTGATTAAGAAATAGTTCAATTTCAATATTACACGTATTAAAGTCTTCTACACAAACCATATGACCACAATTTTCAATATATTTTAGTTTTGAATTTTTAATATTTTCATGTAAATATTCGGCTTTTTCAGGAGATGTAGCTTTATCTTCAGTTCCTACTAGAATAAGTGTTGGACAAGCAATAGTTTTGAGGTCATTATTTTTAATAATATTTCGATTTATTGCTGATGATGCAGCTTTATAAATCATTTTTTTATTATTAATAATTCCTTCTTTAATTTTTTGTAGCTCTTCTTTTCGGTTAGAATCATTTAAAAATTGATTACCAAACATATTAGATAAAACAGGTTCAATTACTGCATTAACCCCAGCAAATTTAACGATGTTTTTCAATAAGTTGTATTTTATTATATTGGTTTCAGGTGATGCAGATGCCCCCATTAATGTAAGTGATTTTACTAAATTAGGGTGTTCTATAGCTAAACGCATAGAAACATCAGCTCCCATAAACATGCTAATTATATGTACTTGTTTTATATTTAGGTATTTTAATAGTTGAATTAAATCAACTAATAAATTTTCTATTTGGTATCCGTTATCGGTTATTTCACTTTGTCCATGACCACGAAAATCAAAAGTAATTATTGTATATTTTGATTTAAATTTTTCTAATTGATTGTGAAAAATATTTGAACTCAAAAGCAATCCATGTAAAAAAATCATAGTTTCCTTACCTGAACCATGGATTTCATAATGATAATCACAATTATTTAAATTAACAATAGGCATAGTGTAAATATATTAATAATAGCTTAAATATTTGTTTTAGATGTAAAATTTTATAGGTAGAGTTGAATTAAATAAGAACTATTTCATTAAAAAAAACGATTTTAAGTTATTTACATTAGGTATTTATTCATTTAGCATTGCCCAAAGCTTATCTTTTAATTCAGTAATTCCAGTTTGTGCAATTGACGAAATAAATATATGATCTAAATCTGAAGGAAGTTCTTTTTCAATTTCTTCTTTCAATTCATCGTCTAGCATATCCGATTTTGAAATAGCCAATAAACGGTCTTTGTCTAGCAATTCAGGGTTGTGCTTTTTAAGTTCATTCAATAAAATTCCGTATTCTTTTTGAATGTCATCACTATCTGCTGGGATTAAAAAAAGCAAAGTTGAATTGCGCTCAATATGTCGTAAAAACCTATGTCCAAGCCCTTTGCCTTCGGCAGCTCCTTCAATTATTCCAGGAATATCGGCCATTACAAAGGTTTTAAAATTACGATACTCAACAATGCCTAAATTGGGTTTAAGCGTGGTAAATTCGTAATCGGCAATTTTTGGCTTAGCGGATGTGATTACAGATAAAAGAGTTGATTTACCAGCGTTTGGAAAACCTACTAAACCAACATCGGCTAATAGTTTTAATTCCAATTGATACCAACCTTCAATACCTTCAATGCCTGGTTGTGCATATCGAGGTGTTTGATTTGTGGAAGATTTAAAATGCCAGTTTCCACGGCCACCTTTACCTCCTTCTGCTAAAATAATTTCTTGTTTATCGTCGGTTATTTCATGAATAATTTCTTGGGTTTCACCATCTCTAATTAAAGTACCAAGAGGAACCTCAATATATTTATCTTGACCATCTTTACCTGTGCTGCGGTTTTTACTTCCTGCACCACCATGTTCTGCTTTAAAGTGTTTTTTAAACTTTAAATGAAATAATGTCCACATGTTTTTAGTGCCTCTTAAAATCACATGTCCACCACGACCACCATCACCTCCATCGGGTCCTCCTTTTGTAATATATTTTTCTCGATGTAAATGCACAGAGCCTTTACCACCACTACCAGAAGCTGCCCAAATTTTAATATAGTCAACAAAATTTCCTTCAGTCATAATTAGTGATAAAAAAAGGTCTAAAAAGATTAGACCCATTATTTAAATGCAAAAATAATGTATTTAACTCAAATTGTTAAACACTTTTTGCAAACGTTCGTTAATATCTTCAATAGACCCTACGCCATCAACAGCATAAAATTTGTTTTGCCTTTCGTAGTAACTTTGTAATATGGATGTTTTTTCTTTGTATTCTTTAAATCTGTTTCTAATCTTAACCTCATCTTGATCGTCAGATCTACCACTGGTCTCACCTCTTTTTAAAAGACGTTCTACAAGTAAATTTTCAGGAACTTCTAAAGATACCATGCCACTTATTTCCCTGTTTTTTTCAGATAAAAAAATATCAAGGGCATTTGCCTGAGATTCTGTTCTAGGAAAACCATCAAAAAGAAAACCGTTGGCTTGGTTATTTTTTTCAACTTCTTGTTTTAACATATCTATGGTTACCTGATCAGGTACTAGGTCACCATTATCCATGTAGGATTTGGCAAGCGTACCCAATGCCGTTTTATTTTTAATATTATATCTAAAAACATCACCAGTAGAAATATGTACAAGATTGTATTTATTTTTTAATAACTCAGCTTGTGTTCCTTTACCTGCTCCTGGAGGTCCAAATAAAACTATGTTTTTCATATGTTTATATTTCATTTTTTATTATTCACTCAATTGATAAATATCTGCAAAGTTTCTACCCAAACCGTCATAATCGAGACCGTACCCTACAATAAATTTATCTTCAATAGATTTACCTATATAATCTATGTGTAGTTCTTTACGGAAAACATCTGGTTTAAAAAACAGAGTAGCAATTTTAAGTGATTTTACATTTTTATCTTTAAAGATCTCATAAATTTCGGCAAGTGTATTACCAGTATCAATAATATCTTCTAAAATAATTATTGTTTTTCCTTCGAGATTTTCATTGATGCCAACAAGTTGTTTAATTTTACCAGTTGTTTTAGTACCTGTATATGAGGCCAATTTTACAAAAGATACATGACAATCATAGGGATATTCTCTAACAAAATCAGCAGCAAACATAAAAGAACCATTTAGTATACCAATAAAAATAGGCACTTCTTTATCTCCCAAATCATTGGCTACTTCATCTGCTAAGTATTTAACATATTTGGCAATATCTTCTTTAACAATATAGGGTTTGAAATTTTTATTATGTAATTTAATAAGTTTCATATACATTATTATTTTAGTTTTTCTGAAAAGAAAATGCAAAAATACACAAAAAGTAAAAACCTTCTAAGAAATTCATCTTAAAAGGTTTGTTGTTTTATTAATTTATCCGCAATAGCGAAAAAATTTACTCCTTTTTATTGTCTAACTTAATTGTTGTATCATACATTATTGGTGAAGCAATAAATAATGAAGAATAAGTACCTACCAGTACACCAATAATTAATGCGAACATAAATCCTTTGATAGAATCTCCACCAAATAAAAATATGGCTAATAATACTATTAAGGTAGTTGCAGAAGTATTAATAGTTCTTCCCAAGGTGCTACTTAATGCAGCATCTACAACACGATTAAATTGCCATGTTGTATGCTTGTTGGTAAACTCTCTAATTCTATCAAAAATTACAACCGTATCATTTAGTGAATAACCTACTACTGTAAGTATAGCCGCAATAAACGATTGACCAATTTCCATGTCAAACGGTAATAAGTTTTGAAAGATAGAAAATATTGACAATACAATGATCACATCATGAAAGACTGCCATCACAGCTCCTAAACTATATTGCCATTTTCTAAACCTAATCAAAATATAAATAAATACCACAATTAACGAACCTAATATAGCCCATAATGCAGCTTGTTTGATATCATCAGCAATTGTAGGCCCAACTTTAGCATAACCCATTATACCAACCTTATGTACGGTATCACTTCCTTTAACTACAAAATTATCGTAAGTAATATCGCCAGGTAAATAGGCTTGTAAACCTTTAAATAATAAGTGTTGTACTTCGTCATCAATGGTAATACCATCATCGTCAATTTTATAAACCGTAGTGATTTTCAATTGATTTGCAGAACCAAATGTTTTTACTTCTGGTGAGCTTCCAAAAACTTCTTTTAAACTACTTGCAATTTTTGGGGCATTTACATTTTCAGTAAAACGAACGGTATAAGTTCTCCCTCCTTTAAAGTCAACTCCATAATTTAATCCGCTAGTAAATAATGAACCCAAACCTAAAATAACAATAGTTCCGGAAATTATATAGGCCATTTTTCTTTTTTTCAAGAAATCAATTCTAATATTTTGGAACCATTTTTTAGTAATAGCAGTATTGAAAGTTAGTTTATTTCCTTTTTTATTCAAATACCATTCAATTAACAAACGAGTAATAAAAATAGCTGAGAATAATGATGTAATAATACCTATCATTAAGGTAGTTGCGAATCCTTTAACTGGACCTGTACCAAAAATATAAAGAATAATACCGGTTAATAGGGTAGTAACATTTGCATCTAAAATAGAAGATAAGGCACCACCGAAACCGTCATTAACACTTTCTTTTAACCCTTTACCTTTAGATAATTCTTCTTTAATCCTTTCGTAGATAAGTACATTCGCATCTACAGACATACCTATGGTTAATACGATACCTGCAATACCAGGTAAGGTTAATACAGCGCCAAAAGCAGCCAATACTCCAAAAATAAATAGAATGTTTAATGCCAGAGCAATATCTGAGAAAATTCCAGCCTTACCATAATAAAAAAGCATCCATGTTAAAACGATTACTAATGCTAATGCAAATGATATGGAACCACTATCTATCGCTTCCTGACCTAAAGATGGCCCAACAACATCGGATTGTATTATACGAGCAGCAGCAGGTAATTTACCCGACTTTAAGGCATTGGCTAAATCTTGTGCTTCATCCATAGTAAAGTTACCCGAAATAGAAGTTCTTCCTGTTGTAATTGCATCATTTACATGAGGTGCCGAGTAAACATAATTATCTAAAACAACAGCTACAAATTTACCAACGTTAGCAGTGGTTAATTTACTCCATTGTTTGGTGCCTCTACTATTCATGGTCATACTAACCTCAGGACTTGCGCCTAATTGATCAAATACTTGTGATGCATCAGAAATTACATCTCCTTGAATAGGTGCTTTGTCTTCTCTGTTAGATTTTAAAACATAAAGGTTGATTTGTTCGGTATCTTTTATCGGTTTAACATCCCAAGCAAATTTGGCATATTTCATATCTGCAGGTAATAAATTTCTCAGCTCTTTCATAGCAAGATATTTATCAACTTGAGCAGTGTCGGCTACTTTTGCATAACCAACTATAGAGCTTACTTGATTTTGTGATTGAGGAATGTTTGGTAAAAAAACAGAG
Source organism: uncultured Flavobacteriaceae bacterium (assembly GCA_964410265.1). Lineage (GTDB taxonomy): Bacteria > Bacteroidota > Bacteroidia > Flavobacteriales > Flavobacteriaceae > Lutimonas. The sequence goes on from CAYPHN010000121.1 coordinate 9,484, forward strand.
AATAAAGGGTTTAAAGTCTCTGAATT
>CAYPHN010000122.1:0-9443 GCA_964410265.1 uncultured Flavobacteriaceae bacterium
AAATTAGTAAAATCCCGGTTGTATAAAGAATTGATTCAATTATAAGATTTAATAACTGACCATAATAAAATAATGAATAAATTTTTAGTCAGATATTAGTTTAGAAAGAAATATATTACAAAAACAACACATTTTTGCGATGTATTTAATTATAAATAGAAATTGTTGTAAATAATTAAATTATTACGTTACTTTGCAAAAGTTCATTTAATTTATGAAATTGTTATTAAGAAAGGCAGAGGGATTGGACCCATTGAAGCCTTAGCAACCCTTTACTTCTTTAAAGAAGGTGCTAAATTCTACCGATTTGGGAAGATAACTCACAATTAATTACTCAAGTAATTATAATCTTTTTTATATCAATTTCTTTATTAATAGTTTAATTGCAATAAATATCTAATTATTTAAAGTGCTTTAGGGATAGCAACAGTCTGTTATATTTTTTTATACGATTGATTTACAGTCAGTTATATAACAAGAACTAAACGCTATAACTCGTTGATATTCATGCATTTAATTCATAATTCAACACTCATAATTCAAAATTACACAAAGTGTTGCGTAATTAAAAAAAGGAAAATTGAAAAACAAATTGGAATATATCAGTTTAAAAAATTTCACGACGGAATCAGGATATTTTTATTCGAATTTTGAATTGTCTTATCAATTATTCGGTCAGAAATTGCATACAGGACCAATAGTGTTGGTAAACCATGCCTTAACAGGTAATTCAAATGTAGCCGGAGAAACCGGATGGTGGAACGCTTTGATAGGCTTGGGTAAATTAATAGATACCAATAAATTTACGATTATCGCTTTTAATATCCCAGGAAATGGTTATGATGAAAAACCAGAGAACTTCATTGAAAATTATGAAGATTTTACAGCAAGAGATATTGCAAAACTATTTGGTTTAAGCCTTCAGCTTATAGGTGTAAATAGCTTGTATGCTGCCATTGGAGGTTCGTTAGGCGGTGGTATAGCTTGGGAGATGGCAGTAATGTTTCCAGAACTAATTCAAAATTTGATTCCCGTTGCTTCCGATTGGAAAGCATCGGATTGGATTTTGGCACATAACAAAACCCAACAACAAATCTTAGTAAATTCGAGTAAACCAGTACATGATGCGAGAATGATGGCGATGCTTTTTTATAGAACAGCAGATTCCTTTAAAGAGAAATTTAATCGTACTAAGAATAAAGAACAAGGAAATTTTAATACAGAAAGCTGGTTGTTATATCACGGTGAAAAATTAGAGAATAGATTTACTTTGCAAACCTATAAAATGATGAATCATTTATTGAGTTCTATGGATATAACAAGAAATAGAGGTTCATTTAATGAAGTCGCTAGTTTTATTAAAGCGAATATTTTTCAGGTTGGGGTTGATTCTGATTTCTTTTTTGTTCCCAAAGAAAATAAAGAAACACAAAAATTATTAACCGAAGCAGGAGTACCAAATAGTTATCAAGAGATAAAATCTATTCATGGACATGATGCTTTTTTAATTGAATTTGACCAATTGACCAATATCTTACAACCTGTTTTTGAACAGCCGAAAACCAAACACTTCCAAAACGAAAAAATTAAAATTGTAAAATTTGGAGGAAAATCTTTGGCGAATGGAGATGGTTTGCAAAGTGTTTTAGATATTATTGAGGATAAAGTAACATCACAAGAAAAATTTGCCTTGGTGCTTTCAGCAAGAGGAAATTCTACAGATATTTTAGAGCAAATTTTAGAGGATGCTAAAAATAACAAACCATATCAAGATAGTTTTGAAACTTTTAAAAAGTATCAAGTAGAACCATACGCAAAAATTAATTTTGAAAAAGAATTCGAACTTTTAAAAAATATTTTTGAAGGCGTACAACTTTTGGGAGATTACAGTCAGAAAATTAAAGACCGGGTTTTGGCCCAAGGAGAGATATTATCCATTAAAACGATCGCAGAATTACTAAACAAAAGGGGTATCGATGCAGATTTTGTGGACTCCAGAAAATTAATCAAAACAGATAATGCCTTTGGTGAAGCAACTCCATTAATGGATATTTCTAAAGAAAATGTAATAAAACACTTTAGCTTAAATTCGAATAAATTGCAGGTAGTATCAGGTTTTATAGCATCTAATGCTTATGATGAAACCACAACCTTAGGTAGAAACGGTAGTAATTATTCAGCTGCGTTAATTGCTAGTTTTTTAGATGCATCAGAATTACAAAATTACACCCATGTAAATGGCATTTACACAGCAAACCCTGATTTGGTTTCTAATGCACAAAAAATTGAGGAACTTACTTATCAAGAAGCCAATGAACTCGCAAATTTTGGAGCAAATATTTTACATGCCAAAACAATTATTCCCTTGGTAGAAAAGAACATTCCTTTAAGATTATTAAATACATTTGATAAGAACAGTACAGGAACATTGATAAAATCACATGCTACAACCAAAGGTATTCGATCAGTTACAGTACAAAATAATGTATCGTTAATCAATTTAGAAGGCCGTGGTTTATTGGGTAGAGTTGGGGTTGATGCACGTATCTTTTCGGCGTTAAGTAGAGAAAATATTAGTGTAAGTATTATCTCACAAGGATCTTCAGAAAGAGGGATTGGTTTCGTAGTAGATTCTATTGATGCAATAAATGCAAAAGATATCTTAGAGCAAGAATTTGCAATAGATTTAAAAACAAAAGATGTAAATAGGATCTATATAAAAGATGACCTATCGATAGTTTCTATCATCGGTCAAAACTTAAGTAATTTTCATAAGTCTTATAATGCATTAACAGTCAACAAAATAAAGCCAATATTAATTAATAATACCATAACAGGTGATAATATATGCTTGGTGTTGGAAGAGAGGGATCTACACAAAGCGGTGAATGTAATTCATGGGCAAATCTTTGGTGTTTCTACGAATATTAATATAGCTATTTTTGGTGTTGGTTTGGTAGGTGGTACATTAATTGATCAAATATTAAAAAGCAAAAAAGATATATTAAAAAGAATCAATTTAAATATTTTTGCTCTTAGCAATTCCAAACAACTACTTTTGAATAAAAATGGTATATCAAAAAATTGGCAAAATGACTTAAGCCAAGTAGTTAAGCAAGAATTTACAATAAATGACGTGGTTGGTTATACCAAAGAAAATCATTTAGAAAACTTAATAGCTGTTGATAATACGGCCAGTAATGTATTTATTCAAAATTATATCCCATTGATAAATAATGGTTTTGATTTGGTTTCTTCGAACAAAATTGCAAATACCATAGATTTTTCTTTTTATAAAGACTTAAGAGTTACCTTAAAAGAAAACGAAAAAAATTATTTATATGAAACCAATGTTGGTGCAGGATTACCTTTGGTGGATACTATTAAATTATTACACCATTCAGGTGAAAATATTACAAAAATTAAAGGTGTGTTTTCGGGATCATTAAGTTATTTATTTAATAATTATTCTATAGAGGATAAAGATTTTAGTGAAATATTATCTGAAGCCGTTGAAAAAGGGTTTACAGAACCAGATCCGAGAGAAGATCTAAGTGGTAATGATGTGGCTAGAAAATTACTAATTTTGGCTAGAGAATTAGACTTGGAAAACGAAATTGAAGATGTGGTAATTCAGAATTTAATTCCTAAAAATTTGAGAGATGGTACAGCTTCAGAATTTTTAAATCGATTACAAGATCTAAATGCAGAATATAATTCTATCAAAGAACAACAAAAAGATGGATATGTTTTGAGATATGTTGGAGAATTGTCGGGCGATTTATCAAAATCTAAAGGTAATTTAGAAGTTAGATTAGTTTCTGTACCTCAAAATAGCTCTTTAGGCCAAGTGCAAGGATCAGATTCTATTTTTGAAATATATACGGAATCTTATGGAGAAAGACCTTTGGTAATCCAAGGAGCAGGAGCTGGTGCAAAAGTTACTGCAAGAGGTGTTTTTGGAGATATATTAAGATTGACCGAGAAAGCTGTTTAATTTCCTACAAGGTTTTCAAAACCTTGTAGGTATTTATGTAAATAATTATTTCCACGAAAGTGGGAATCTTATGATTTTAACAATACGATTAATAGAAAGAGGATGAGTGATAAAAAACATTTTGAAACAGAAGCGATAAGAATGCAAACCGAACGTTCGCAATTTAGCGAACATACAAGTCCTTTATACTTGACGTCGAGCTTTGTATTTGATGACGCCGAAGATATGCGCGCCTCTTTTGCAGAAGAAAAAGAGAAGAATCTATACAGCCGTTTTTCCAATCCAAATACTACAGAATTCGTAGATAAAATTGTAGCCATGGAAGGTGCAGAAAGCGGTTATGCATTTGCAACAGGTATGGCGGCAATATTTTCAACTTTTGGAGCATTACTAAAAAGTGGAGATCATATTGTTTCGGCAAGATCGGTTTTTGGTTCAACACATACATTATTTACTAAGTATTTGCCTAACTGGAATATTGAAACTTCGTATTTTAAAGTAAATGAAGTGGATACAATTGAAAGTTTAATCCAACCAAATACAAAAATGCTGTATGCAGAAACGCCTACAAATCCAGCCGTTGATATTATTGATTTGGAATTATTAGGTAAAATAGCCAAAAAGCACAATTTATTATTGGTGATTGATAATTGCTTTGCCACTCCATATTTACAGCAGCCAATTAAATTTGGTGCAGATATTGTAGTGCATTCTGCAACAAAATTAATAGACGGACAAGGAAGGGTTTTAGGTGGAGTTGCCGTTGGTAAAAAAGAATTAATTCGTGAAATTTATTTGTTCTCCCGTAATACAGGTCCAGCAATGTCTCCTTTTAATGCATGGATATTATCAAAGAGTTTAGAAACTTTGGCAGTTAGGGTTGATAAACATTGTGAAAATGCAATAAAAGTTGCTGAGTTTTTAGAAAATCAGTCCAATGTGAATTGGGTAAGACATCCGTTTTTAAGGTCACACCCACAGTATGATGTTGCAAAAAAACAGATGAAATTAGGGGGTAATATTGTGGCTTTTGAAGTAAAAGGAGGTATAGAAGCGGGTAGAACTTTTTTAAACCGAATTAAAATGTGTTCTTTATCGGCCAATTTAGGAGATACCCGAACTATAGTTACACACCCAGCATCAACAACCCATAGTAAGTTGAGTGAAAATGATAGACTGGAGGTAAGTATTACCGATGGTTTGGTAAGGGTTTCTGTTGGCTTAGAACATCTTGAAGATATTATTAACGATATAAATCAAGCGTTGAATTAATAAAATAAAATTAAAACTACAATTGCAATTGCAATTGCAATAAAGTAGTTTGAGGTAAGAGAGAATTTGAACAATTAGGAAATGAAGAAAGAAATTAAAGATATTTTAAAAGAAAGAATATTGGTGTTAGATGGTGCTATGGGTACGATGATTCAGCAACATAATTTTTCAGAAGAAGATTATAGAGGTGAACGTTTTAAGGATTATAAATCGTCTTTAAAAGGAAATAACGACTTATTAACCTTAACTCAGCCAGAGGCTATAAAAGAAATTCATAGAAAATATTTTGAGGCAGGAGCTGATATTATTGAAACCAATACATTTTCAGGAACAACCATCGCAATGGCCGATTATCAAATGGAAGATTTGGTGTATGAAATGAATTATGAGTCTGCTAAAATTGCAAAAGAAGTTGCTGATGAATTTAATGCCAAAGAACCAAATAAACCAAGATTTGTTGCGGGCTCCATAGGGCCAACAAATCGTACAGCAAGCATGTCACCCGATGTGAATGATCCCGGTTATAGAGCGGTAACTTTTGAAGATTTACGAATCGCTTATAAGCAACAAGTAGAAGCCTTAATTGACGGTGGTGTTGATTTATTACTTGTTGAAACTGTTTTTGATACCCTAAATGCAAAAGCGGCATTATTTGCTATTGAAGAGGTAAAGGCAGAGAGAAGTATTGATATTCCAATCATGTTGAGTGGTACGATAACCGATGCTAGTGGCAGAACTTTATCAGGGCAAACAGCAGAGGCTTTTTTAATATCGGTTTCTCATATTCCACTTTTAACAATTGGATTTAACTGTGCCTTGGGAGCGAATCTTTTACAGCCTCATTTAGAGGCAATTGCAAATAAAACCGAGTTTGCTATCTCAGCACACCCTAATGCCGGTTTACCAAATGCTTTTGGCGAGTACGATGAAACTGCCGAACAAATGGCAGCTCAAATTGAGGAGTATTTAAAGAGAGATTTAATCAATATAATAGGAGGTTGTTGCGGTACAACACCAGATCATATTACCGCTATTGCAGAATTGTCAAAGAAATATAAACCAAGAAAGATTGGTGCTTATGCTTAAATGAGAGAATATTTATGAGAAATAAAGATAACCTTAATCAACACTAAAAAAGTGAGTAATAATAGAAAATACATGAAATTATCTGGTTTAGAGCCATTGGTAGTTGATGATAATATTAATTTTGTAAATGTTGGTGAACGTACAAATGTTGCAGGATCTCGAAAGTTTCTTCGATTGATTAAAGAAGAAAAATTTGATGAGGCCTTAGCCATTGCTCGCCATCAAGTAGACGGAGGAGCTCAAATTATCGATATTAATATGGATGATGGTTTGATTGATGGTAAAGAGGCCATGGTTCGTTTTTTAAATTTAATTGCCGCTGAGCCAGATATTTGTAGAGTGCCTTTAATGATTGATAGCTCAAAATGGGATATCATAGAAGCAGGTTTACAAGTAGTACAAGGTAAATCGGTTGTAAATTCAATATCTTTAAAAGAAGGAGAAGATAATTTTATAAGTCAAGCAACAAAAATAAAACGCTATGGTGCTGCTGTAGTTATAATGGCTTTTGATGAAGTTGGACAGGCTGATAATTTTAATCGCCGCATTGAAATAGCCAAAAGATCGTATGATATTTTGGTTGAAAAAGTTGGCTTTCCTTCTGAGGATATTATTTTTGATTTAAATATATTTCCTGTTGCAACAGGAATGGACGAACACAAAAAAAATGCCGTTGATTTTATTGATGCTACCAAGTGGGTTCGTGAAAACTTACCAAATGTTAGTGTAAGTGGCGGAGTTAGCAATGTATCTTTTTCTTTTAGAGGAAATAATACAGTACGTGAAGCAATGCATTCTGTTTTTCTTTATCACGCCATACAAGCGGGTATGAATATGGGTATAGTAAATCCTGCTATGCTTGAAATATATGATGATATACCTAAAGATTTATTAGAGCGTGTTGAAGATGTAATTTTAAACAAAAGAGACGATGCAACGGAACGATTATTAGATTTCTCAGAAACAGTTAAAGGAACTAAAAAAGAAAAAATTTTAGATGAAACTTGGCGAAAAGGAACCGTACAAGAAAGAATAACACACGCCTTGGTTAAAGGCGTTGACACCTACATTGTTGAAGATGCAGAGGAAGCTAGATTGACTTCAAAAGCACCTATAGAAGTGATTGAAGGGCATTTGATGGTTGGTATGAATGTGGTTGGAGATCTATTTGGGGCTGGTAAAATGTTTTTACCTCAGGTAGTGAAATCGGCAAGAGTAATGAAAAAAGCTGTGGCCTATTTAAATCCGTTTATTGAAGCAGAGAAAGGAGAAAAACAAAAAGCTCTTGGAAAAATATTAATGGCAACTGTAAAAGGTGATGTACATGATATTGGTAAAAATATCGTAAGTGTAGTTTTGGGATGTAACAATTATGAAATTATAGATTTGGGTGTTATGGTGCCTCCAGAAAAGATTATAGCATCTGCAAAAGATGAAAATGTTGATATTATTGGCCTTTCGGGTTTGATTACACCATCATTAGATGAGATGGTGTATTTAGCCAAAGAGATGGAAAGACAAGACTTTAAGGTACCATTGTTAATTGGTGGAGCAACAACTTCAAAAGCACATACTGCAGTAAAAGTAAATCCTGAATATCAAAATGCAGTGGTTCATGTTAATGATGCCTCAAGAGCAGTAACTGTAGTGAGTAATTTGTTGAATAAAAAAACGGGTAACGAATATGTAGCAAAATTAAAAAAGGATTATGATGAGTTTCGTGAAAAGTTTTTGAAGAGAGGTAAAACTAAGTCGTATATATCCATAGGCAGGGCTCGAGAAAATAAATTTAAGATAAACTGGAACGAAAATACCATTGTTAAACCTAAAGAATTTGGTGTGCAAATGTTAAAGCAATTAACTTTAAAAGATTTGTTACCATTTATAGATTGGCAGCCATTTTTTATTTCATGGGATCTACACGGTAAATTTCCTAATATTTTAACCGATGAAAAAGTAGGCGAACAGGCAACTCAATTGTATGATGATGCTCAAAAATTAATTGCATTAATTGTTGCAAAACAATTGTTAAAACCAAAAGCAGTTTTCGGTTTGTTTGAAGCAAACACGATTAATGATGATGATATTTCAGTTCGTAAAAACGGAAAAGAAATAGCTGTATTTAGAACTTTACGTCAGCAATTACAAAAAAAACAAGGAGTAGCGAATATTGCTTTGGCTGATTTTATTGCACCTGAAAATTCCGGTTTAACCGATTATATAGGAGCTTTTTGTGTTGCTATTTTTGGAGTTGATACCTTGGCAAAAAGTTACAAAGAAAAAGAAGATGACTATAGTGCAATAATGGTACAGGCTATAGCCGATAGGTTTGCAGAAGCTTTTGCAGAATATTTGCACAAACAAATTAGAATAAAACATTGGGGTTACGCCGTTGAAGAAGGACTAAAAAATGAAGATCTGATTAAAGAAAAATATAAAGGGATTAGACCCGCACCAGGATATCCGGCATGTCCCGATCATTTAGAAAAAGAAACTATTTGGGAATTATTGGAAGTAGAAAAAATTATTGGTGCAACACTTACTGAAAGTATGGCCATGTGGCCTGCTGCAGCCGTTTCTGGATATTACTTTGGTAATGAGCGTTCTAAGTATTTTGGTTTGGGTAAAATTAAAAGTGATCAGGTAATTGATTATGCATCCCGTAAAGGAATAAGTATAGAAAAAGCTAAAAAATGGTTGCAACCTAATTTAGCAGATTAAAAGAATTTCCTGGTTGTTTATAAAGATCATATCAGGGTTTAATTTAAAAAAATGAAAATAACAGAACACATAAATAAAGCCAAAGGAAAGACTTTGTTTTCTTTTGAAATTGTACCTCCACAAAAAGGTCAGAATATTCAAAAATTATACGATAATATTGATCCATTAATGGAATTTAACCCACCATTTATTGATGTTACAACTTCTAGAGAAGAACGAATATATATCAAAAAAACAGGAGGCTTATTAGAGCAAAAGGTTACCAGAATGCGACCGGGTACGGTTGGTATTTGCGCTAGTTTGATGCATAAATATGATATTGATCCAGTGCCGCATGTTTTGTGTGGTGGTTTTACCAAAGAAGAAA
>CAYPHN010000123.1:0-9439 GCA_964410265.1 uncultured Flavobacteriaceae bacterium
CCAATATTTTGCAACGCCTGAAGGATTGAGTGGAAATGAAGATTGCGGACAAATGTCAGCCTGGTATGTTTTTAGCGCTATGGGATTGTATCCATATAATCCAGTTTCTGGAGAATATCAAATAGGAAGCCCTTTATTTGAAAAATCAATTATTAAAATGTCCGATTCGGTAAATTTTACAATAATTGCAGAGAATACATCCAGTGATAATATATATATTCAATCTGCCACATTAAATGGCAAAGGGTTTAATCGAACCTATATTACGCATAACGAAATGATGCAAGGCGGAACACTGCATTTTTTGATGGGAAGTAAACCCAATAAAAATTGGGGGATTTTAAAAAGAGAAATTAAATAATGAATATAATTGATATATCAATAATCCTGATTTATATTTTAGTTACTCTTTTCGTAGGAATTTGTGTATCAAAAAAAGCTTCAAAAGGATTGAACTCTTATTTTTTAGGAGGTAATAATATTAAATGGTATTTTCTTGGGCTTAGTAACGGATCAGGAATGTTTGATGTTTCAGGAACCGCATGGATGGTTGGCATTTTATTCCTTTATGGTGTAAAGAGCTTTATGTTTATGTGGATGTGGCCTATTTGGAACCAAATATTTGTCATGATGTTTTTGGCCGTTTGGATTAGGAAGTCAAATATAATGACAGGGTCTGAATGGATATTAACAAGGTTTGGAGATGGAAAATCTGGAAGAGCCTCACACATTATTGTAGCCATATTTGCGATAATCGCCTCTATAGGATTTATTGCATACTTCTTTGAAGGAGTTGGTAAGTTTATGACAATTATTTTACCATGGGATATGGCTCTTTTGGTTGGTGATATGATTATCCTTACTTCGGCGCAAAGCTACGCCTTGATAATCATACTGTTAACAACTATTTATACTATTAAAGGAGGTATGTTTTCGGTAGTAGCTACCGAAGTATTACAATATGTAATCATGGTAATTGCAGGTGTAATAGTAGCGGCTTATACTTTTTTTATAATAAGTGATGTAGAAATAAATGCAATTATTAGCCACGAATGGAAAAATGTATTTTTTGATTGGGAACTTGGAGAACATTGGAAAGGAGATTTTAAAAAATTTAATGATTTAATAGATTCAGAAGGTTATAAAATGTTTGGTGCTTTTATTGGTATGACCTTGTTTAAAGGATTTTTTGCAAGTATTGCCGGACCTACACCTAGCTTTGATTTTCAAAGAATTCTATCTACAAAAACTGTGAAAGAGGCTGGTTATATGAGTGGCTTTACCAATTTAATTTTATTTATTCCACGATATTTATTGATAGCCGGAATTGTAGTAATTGCCATTGTAGCACTTGGTCCCGATTATGCAGAAAATGGAAACCTGTCTGGGGTGGAATTAGAACTATTATTGCCAAAGGTTATTAATTTTCATATTCCTGTGGGATTAAAAGGACTATTATTAGCAGGTTTATTGGCGGCATTTATGTCAACTTTTTCTGCCTTTGTAAATGCTGGGCCAGCATATATAGTAAATGATATTTACAAAAAATATTTTAAACCAAAAGCGTCAGACAAGCATTATATTAAAGCAAGCTATATTGCATCGTTTGCCGTTGTTGGTTTGGGTGTTTTTATGGGCTTTTTTGCAAATTCTATTAATTCCTTAACTTTGTGGATAACCAGTGCTTTATTTGGTGGTTATGTCGCGGCAAATTTCTTAAAATGGATATGGTGGCGTTTTAATGGTTGGGGATATTTCTGGGGAATGTTGGCAGGTTTGATTGTTGCCACTAGTCAATATATCTTAGAACAGAATAAAGGTAATTTAACAGAAGGTTCTTTCTTTTATGAATTAATAAGTATTCCGGCAATATACTTATTTCCAATAATATTTGGTTTTTCACTATTGGGTTCTTTTTTAGGAACTTTTTTAACGCAACCAACAGAGATGTCCGTTTTAAAATCTTTTTATGAAAATGTAAAACCATGGGGCTGGTGGGGACCAGTGTTCAAAGAACTGAAAAAAGAGGATAACGATTTTACAAAGAATAATGATTTTTGGTTAGATATGTTTAATGTGCTTGTAGGTATTGTTTGGCAGTCTACAATGATACTACTACCAATATACTTTGTATTTAGAGATTATTCGAAAACAGGAGTTGTTTTAGTTGTGTTCCTAATAACCAGTTTAATTTTAAAATTCACCTGGCTAGATAGAGTTCGTCGTATTCTAAATTAATAAATAAAATTTTGAGAATGAGTAAAATACCTTGGGAGGAAAAACCTAAAGATAATTCGAATATATTTTGGCGATATTCAAAGAACCCCATAATTGACAGATATGCGATTCCTAGTTCTAATAGTATTTTTAATAGTGCGGTTGTACCTTTTAAAGATGGTTTTGCAGGAGTTTTTAGGTGTGATAATAAAGCAGTACAAATGAATATTTTTGCTGGATTTAGCAAAAATGGTATCGACTGGGATATTGAACATCAACCTATTAAAATGTTGGCAGGTAATACCCAAATGATAGATTCATATTATAAATATGACCCCAGGGTTACTTATATTGAAGATAGGTTTTGGATAACTTGGTGTAATGGATATCATGGACCAACTATTGGTATAGGTTATACTTTTGATTTTAAAGAGTTTTATCAATGCGAAAATGCATTTTTACCATTTAACAGAAATGGTGTACTGTTTCCAGAAAAAATTAATGGTAAGTATGCCATGTTAAGCCGCCCAAGTGATAACGGGCATACATCCTTTGGTGATATTTTTATTAGTTATAGTCCCGATATGAAGTATTGGGGAGAACACCGATGTGTTATGAAAGTAACACCATTTGAAGATAGTGCCTGGCAATGTACCAAAATAGGAGCAGGTCCAATTCCTATACGTATAGATGAAGGTTGGTTAATGATTTATCATGGGGTGATTACTACTTGTAACGGATTTAGGTATGCCATGGGTGGTGCAATTTTAGACAAAGATGACCCGAGTAAAGTGAAGTATAGAACCCGATCTTATTTATTGGGTCCATCTGCTCCATATGAGTTGGTTGGAGATGTAGCCAATGTTATTTTTCCTTGTGCATCTTTATGCGATAATGAAAAAGATCAAATAGCTATTTATTATGGTGCTGCAGATACGGTTACAGCAATTGCTTTTGCAAAATTAAGTGAGCTCATTGCCTTTATCATAAAAGATTCTCTTTAAAATTTTAAATATGAAGAATTTCAATACAAATAATTTCAAGCCATGGTTGCAAACAAAAAAATATATAACCAATATATTTTTGTTTGTAGCTACTGTGGTTTATGCTCAAAATAAGAATGATGAATTGCCTAAAGCGTATATTGCTTATCATACCAATGAAGAAATTAATATTGATGGAAAAGGAAATGAAGCCGCATGGGAAAAAGCAAATTGGACAGATGATTTTATTGACATTGAAGGAGTCAAAAAACCAAAATACAAAACGCATATCAAGATGTTATGGAGTGATTCTCACCTCTATTTTTATGCTGAATTAGAAGAGCCACATATTTGGGCTGATATTACAAAAAGAGATGCCATAGTTTTTTATAATAACGATTTTGAAATTTTTATTGACCCTAATGGCGATACCCATAATTATTATGAATTGGAAATGAATGCTTTAAATACTATTTGGGATTTATTTATAACTAAACCGTATAGAGACCACGGCTTGGTGTTAAATAACTGGGATTATAAAAATATTAAAACTGCTGTACATATTGATGGTACTTTGAATGACCCAAGAGATGAAGATAAAAAATGGAGCATAGAAATTGCAATTCTCTGGAAAGATATTAACGAAACCTATACCAATGAAATTATAACAGCCAAAGGTAAAACATGGCGTATAAATTTTTCAAGGGTCAATTGGGATTTTGTTATTGTCAACGGAAAATATCAAAGAAAAAAAGATAAAAAAACCAATGCATATTTACATGAATATAACTGGGTATGGTCACCTCAAGGAGTAATTAATATGCATGAACCTGAAAAATGGGGATATGTTTTTTTTTCAGAGAAAAACATTGGAGAAAAAGATGTATTCACTTATGGAAAAGACGAGTTAATCAAGAAAAAATTATATGAAATATACAGATTACAAAGAAGATATTACAGTAAACATGGTGAATGGAATAAGCGTTTAATTCCTAATACTATAAATGTAAATAAAAAAGAAATAGAGTTAAATATAGATATTAATCCTGTTTCATATACGATTGCTGTGAAAAGTCCTTTTACGGGTGAAATGGTGTATATCAATCAGGAAGGTAAAATAATAATTCAAAAAATTAAATAGTCATGAAACAACATTTAAAAATAATAATTTTGTTTGGTTTGGTCGCTTTCGGTTCTTGTATAACAGAAAATAAAGAAGCTGATAATACCAATATTACTGAATCTAAAAAAGAAATAAAGAGTGTAAACAACACCTTTGAATTTGGTGTTTGGATTACTGCAAAAAAAGATAAATCGAAAGAGGAATATATAAAGGAATTTAAAAAATATAGAAATGCAGGTATTGATGAAGTTTTAATCAATACTGGTACCGATCCTGTTTTATTAAAAAGATTGGTGCCAATTGCAAGTAATGAAGGTTTGAAAGTGCACGCCTGGATAATGACGATGAACAGACCCGGAGATACTATTGCTCTAAAACACCCTGAATGGTATGCTGTAAGTAAAGAAGGTAAATCGACATTTGATACAAGACCTTATGTAGATTATTACCAGTGGTTATGCCCAACAAGAAAGGATTCTCGAAATCATGTATTAGGTTTGGTTGAAGAATTGGCGAAAGTAGATGGTATAGAAAGTGTACATTTAGATTACATCCGATTTCCTGATATATTTCTTCCTATAGGTTTGCTACCAAAATATAATTTAAAACAAGATATTGAACTTCCTGAATATGATTTTTGTTACTGTGAAGTATGTATAGGGGAATTTGAAAAAACACATCATAAAAATCCATTAAAAAGTAAAAATACTTCCATTGACATGGAATGGAAGCAGTTTAGATTAAACCAAATAAAAAAGGTTGTTGATGATGCCTATGAGATTGTACATAAATACAATAAAAAATTGACCGCGGCGGTTTTTCCTTATCCAGAAATGGCAGATCATATGGTACGTCAAAGATGGGATAAATGGAATATTGACAGAGTTTACCCAATGATTTATCATGGGTTTTATAATGAAGAAACAGATTGGATTGGCTTTGCAACCAGCCAGGGAGTTAAAGATTTGAAAGGTAAAAATACAGAATTAAGTACAGGTGTTTACATGCCTTCCTTTAAGTCTGATGCAGAATTAAAAGAAGCAATTTTGTATGCAAAAAATAATGGTGCAAAAGGGGTGACATTTTTTGACGGGCCTGCACTTACGGAATCCAATTTAAAAACTATAAAAGAAACTAAAGCAAGTTTAAAATAGGTAATTATGAAAAAAAATGGGTTGATATTTATACTACTTGTAACAGTAATTTTTAGTTGTTCCGAGAAAAAATCACCCCAATTAAATTTAACTAATTATGTAAACCCATTTATTGGAACAGATGGTCCTGGTAATACTTATCCTGGTGCAACAGTACCCTTTGGCATGGTGCAATTAAGTCCAGATATAGGTATTCCGGGATGGGATAGAATAGCAGGTTATTATTATCAGGATTCTATAATTAGCGGATTTAGTCATATGCATTTAACGGGAACAGGTGCAGGTGATTTGTACGATATATTGGTAATGCCAACCAATAGTAAATTTTCAAAAACAAGCGTTGAAAACGGTAACAGACCCTATTCTAGTTTTTCTCACAATCATGAAAGTGCATCTCCTGATTATTATACAGTTGACCTATTAGATTTTGATATTAAGGCAGAACTTACAAGCACAAAAAGAGTAGGAGTACATCGTTATACTTTTCCTAAAGATAAAAGATCAGCAATTACAATTGATTTGGGCTATGCTTTAAATTGGGATGCACCCACAGATACTTATATTAAAGTTATAGATGATTTTACAATTGAGGGATATAGGAAATCAACAGGTTGGGCTAAAGATCAACGTGTTTTTTTTGTTATGAAATTTTCCAAGCCCTTTGAGAGTTATGAAATTTTCTTACAAGATTCCCTTGTGAAAAAGGGGGAAGTAAAAGGTAAAAACACCAAGATTAAATTGAATTACTCAACCTTTGAAGAAGAACAGATCGTTGTTAAAACTGGATTAGCAACATCTAATATTAAAGGTGCTTATAGTTCTCTTGAGAGTGAGGCTGGTGATAAAAGTTTTGATCAGATTAAAAATGAAGCTTCAAAGACGTGGGAAAATGAACTTCGAAAGATTGAAATATTTAGTAAAGATAATAATGCAAAAACTATTTTTTACACCATGATGTATCAAAGTATGTTGGCACCTACATTGTTAAGTGATGCTGAGGTGTATTATAAAGGAGCAGATGGTAAAATTAACCAGGCCAAGGCTTATGATAAATATGATACTTTTTCTTTGTGGGATACTTATAGAGCAGCACATCCACTATATACAATAATACATCCAAACCGAGTCTCAGATATGATCAATTCTATGTTGTCACACTATAAGGAAACGGGTTTACTTCCTGTATGGTCTTTACAGGGAAATGAAACAAATATGATGATAGGCTATCATGCTGTACCTGTTATTGTTGATGCTTATTTTAAGAAGATTGCAAATTTTGATATTAGTTTGGCCTATGAAGCATGTAAGAATAGTGCAATGGAATCGGGCAGACAAATACCCGAATATATTAAATTAGGTTATGTACCTGTTGATGATGAAAATGAAAACTGGTCGGTTTCTAAAACGCTCGAATATGCTTATGACGACTGGTGTATTGCACAATTTGCTAAAGATTTAAGTAAATACGAAGATTATAAATATTTTATGGATCGATCTGAGAATTGGAGAAATGTTTATGATAATAAAAGTATCTTTATGAGGCCTAAATTAAAAAATGGTGAATTTGTAAAAGATTTTATTCCTAAGGAATACTCTACATATTTTACCGAAAGCAATGCATGGCAATATTTTTGGTATGTACCCCAAAATATAGAAGGCTTGATAAATATAGTTGGAGGTAAAGATCTTTTTGAAAAAAAATTAGATTCCATGTTTAGTTTAGACCCCTTACCGGATGATAAATTACCAATTTTTAGTACGGGTATGATAGGGCAATATGCCCATGGCAATGAACCGAGTCACCATGTTGGCTATTTGTACAATTATATTGGAAAACCATGGAAAACGCAAGAAATTATTAGAGAAGTTTTAGAAACTCAATATAAAAATGAGCCAAACGGACATTGTGGCAATGAAGACTGTGGCCAAATGTCGTCCTGGTATGTTTTTAGTGCTTTGGGGTTTTACCCAGGAAATCCTGCACAAGGAATTTACAGTTTTGGTTCTCCCATTTTTGACAAGGCTACAATTAATTTAGAAAATGGAAAACGTTTTGTTGTGGAAACAATTAATAATTCCAAAAACAATAAATACATTCAATCCATAGTATTGAATGGGGAAAATGTTTATAGGAATTATATTAGACATGATGAAATTATGCAAGGAGGAAAATTGATTTTCACGATGGGTAAATCACCAAATAAAAAGAATAATAACACGATGGCATTATCATCTAAAATATACAATTAAAATAAAATCAAATGTCAGACAGAAGAAAATTTTTAAAAAAAGCAGCTTTAGGAACCTTGGGTTTAAGTACAGTTTATGGCTTTAAAGATGTTGTTGATGTAGAGGTTAATACGCAGAAAAACAGATTGGTAAATGAAATAAAAAAACCCTTAATCATTTCTACTTGGAACCATGGTTTGCCTGCAAATAAAGCTGCATGGAAATTCCTTCAAGAGGGTAAAACGGCAATTGATGCCATTGAAGCAGGAGTGAGAATACCTGAGGGAGACCCAAAAGTGAGAAGTGTTGGTTATGGAGGTTACCCTGATAGAGAAGGTAAGGTTACTTTAGATGCATGCATTATGGATCATGATAGTAATGCTGGATCAGTTTCTTTTTTACAAGGAATTAAACATCCTATTTCAGTGGCGAAAAAGGTGATGCAAGAAACACCTCACGTGATGCTTTCTGGTCATGGTGCTTTGCAATTCGCTAAAAAACAAGGCTTTAAAGAAGAAAATTTATTAACTCCTGAAGCAGAAAAAGACTGGAAAGATTGGTTGAAAAAATCAAAATATGAGCCAGTAATAAATATAGAGAATCACGATACGATTAGTATGTTGATTTTAGATAAAGATGGTAATCTATCTGGAGGGTGCACTACGAGTGGTGCGGCCTGGAAAATGCACGGTAGGGTTGGAGATTCGCCAATTATTGGAGCTGGATTATTTTTAGATAATGATGTAGGTGCAGCAGCGGCAACAGGCTTGGGTGAAGCAGTATTAAGAACGGCAGGAAGTGCTATGGTAGTTGAATTAATGCGCCAAGGAAAATCTCCGTTCGACGCTTGTAAAGAAATTGTAGAACGTATTTATGACAAGCATAAAAACAGTCCGGATTTAAATTATTTACAAGTGGGATTCATTGCTGTAAATAAAAAGGGAGAACATGCAGGTTACAGTTTACGATCAGGTTTTAATTATGCCGTTTATAACAATGAAAAAGGAAATTATTTAGAGGATGCAGAGTTTAAAATGCCATGGGACTAAAGTAAAAGAAACTGAAAATAATAGAGGCACTTCGTTATTTATAGATAAGGTACTGATAAATTATATCATTTAACTTTTGATAAAAATATAAAACCTGTTAAAATATTAATACTTAGCTTCTTTACCTTGCAATTGGTCGAATTTTTTTCTCTTTTAGAGAAGATATTTATAAATTGATAAAAAATTTAATAAAATGGCAAATAAAAAACATGCTAAAAATTATTTAATCCTATATTTTATCGTGCCATTTTTTTTGTTGCTTTTTTTGAAATATGGTTATAGCTACCTTAATAGTCAAGATACTGATACATATAAAAACATTTCTAGTGCTAATGTTTCTACAAATTTAACTCAAAAAATTTCAGAAAAGATTGATTATATTTTTGATGTAAAACCGATTCTTTCAGATCGCTGTTACTTATGTCATGGTCCCGACGAAAATACACGAGAAGCTGGTTTAAGATTAGATATTAAAGAGAATGCTTATGGTGCAATTGGTGAACATTTAGACCGATATGCTGTAGTACCTGGAGATATTGTATCAAGTCAAATGGTTTTTAGAATTAATAATACGGATCTTGAGAAAATCATGCCTCCTGTTGTGTCTAATTTAAGCTTAACCAATTATGAAAAACAAATACTAACAAAATGGATAGAACAAGGAGCCGAATGGAAAGAGCATTG
>CAYPHN010000124.1:0-6819 GCA_964410265.1 uncultured Flavobacteriaceae bacterium
AATAGACAGCATGTAACCATTATAAAACATTAAATATATACACATGAAAAAACAACAATTACAAGAATCTGTTGCCTACTTGCAAGCAAACGGAATTTCAATTCCTAAAATTGGCATTGTATTGGGTACTGGTTTAGGTAAATTGGTAAACGAAATTCATATTGAAAAAGAAATTTTATATACAGACATACCACATTTTCCAAAGGCAACCGTTTCTTATCATGCCGGAAAATTAATTTACGGCACTTTATGTGGTAAAAAAATTGTGGTAATGCATGGGCGTTTTCACCTTTATGAAGGATATAACCATTGGGAAGTTACTTATGGTATTCGGGTAATGCATGCTTTAGGAATTGAAAATTTATTCATTACAAATGCTGCAGGAGCAATCAACCTCAATTTCAATAGAGGAGATTTAATGCTGCTAGAAGACCACCTTAATTTACAAGGAGGCTCGCCTTTGGCTTTTGCCAATGTAGGTGAATTTGGCGATCAATTTACAGATATGCTAAGTCCCTATGCACCCATTTTGAATAAAAAACTGAAAGCTATAGCCCAAAACAACGACATTGTATTAAGAACAGGTGTTTATGCTGCTGTGATTGGTCCGCAATTAGAAACAAAAGCGGAATATAGAATGTTACAAATACTAGAAGTTGATGCAGTAGGCATGAGTACAGTACCAGAGGTTATTGTTGCCAATCACTTGAAATTACCTTGCGCAGCTATTTCTATTTTAACTGATACTTGTGATCCTAAAAACTTACAAGCCATCAATATTGAAGAAATAATCTCCGTTGTTGAGAATACAGAACCCAAGTTAATATTTCTATTAAAAAAATTAATTGAATCTATATAAAAAAATATGAGCTATTTAGAAACTGTAAAAAATGTGTATACAGAAGCTGCATTAAAACCTGATATTGGCTTGTGTTGTACAACCAATCCAATTTGGGAATTACCTGGATTAAAAATTCCTCGTATTATGCAAGAAATGAACTATGGTTGCGGAAGCACAGTTCACGCTCGCGATTTAACCAACAGCCCGAAAATGCTATATGTAGGTGTTGGAGGCGGCATGGAACTTTTACAATTCGCCTATTTTAATCGTCAAAAAGGAGGTGTTATTGGTGTTGATGTAGTTGATGAAATGCTAGAAGCATCACGCAAAAATTTTGTGGAAGCCGAAAGGCAAAACTCGTGGTTTAAAAGTGAATTTGTAGCACTAAAAAAAGGTGATGCTATGCATCTTCCTGTAGAAGATAATAGTATTGATGTTGCAGCACAAAATTGCCTGTTCAATATTTTTAAAGCGGAAGATTTAAAAAAAGCTATTGAAGAAATGTATCGCGTTTTAAAACCACACGGAAAATTAGTAATGAGCGATCCAACTTGCGAGCAACCAATGAATGACGAATTACGTAACGACGACAGATTACGCGCTTTGTGTTTAAGCGGAAGTTTACCAATTGCAGCATATGTTAAAATGCTCACAGATGCCGGTTTTGGAACCATTGAAATTAGAGCAAGAAAACCTTATAGAATTTTAGACCCTAAAAATTATGCTACGGATGAATTGATTTATATTGAATCGGTTGAAGTTGCTGCAATAAAAGACCCAATGCCTAAGGACGGACCTTGTATTTTTACAGGGAAAGCTGCTATTTATTATGGAAGTGAGGATTATTTTGATGACAAAGCTGGGCATGTTTTAGTGAAAAATCAACCATTGGCTATTTGCGATAAAACTGCTAGCACTTTTACAAGGTTAAATAGGGGCGATATTTTTATTAGCGAATCTACCTATCATTATGATGGTGGCGGTTGTTGTTAAAATTAACATCTTCTTATACTATGGATAAATATCTCGAAATAATTAAAAATTCATACACTGGTTATTGGAACTACTTACAACAATCAGTATTATTCCAATTAAATTGGGAAAATTATTTTTATGGATTAATTATTATTTCATTACTTGTTTGGGGTTTGGAATTGTTATTTCCTTGGCGGAAAAACCAATCTGCTTTTAGAAAAGATTTTTGGTTGGATGGATTTTATATGTTCTTTAACTTTTTTTTACTTAACTTAATCGTACTCATTGCACTGTCTAATTCTGCGGCGACTATTTTTAATGATTTGTTATCCATTGTTGGTTTATCTACACAAAGTATTCAATTGTTTGACATCAATTCTTTTCCGTATTGGACTAAAATTCTAACCTTTTTTGTAGTTATTGATTTTGTACAATGGGCTACACACGTACTTTTACACAAGTATGATTTTTTATGGAATTTCCACAAAGTGCACCACTCAGTAAAAGAAATGGGTTTTGCGGCGCATTTGCGTTACCATTGGATGGAGCCCGTGTTTTATAATTCGATAAAATATATTCCTTTAGCTATGATGGGAGCTTTTACTGCCCAAGATGTAGCCATTGTCCACTTTTTTAATATCACAATTGGTCATTTAAATCATGCGAATATTGCTTTGGATTATGGTCCTTTTAAATATCTTCTAAACAACCCCAAAATGCATATTTGGCATCATGTAAAAAAACTACCACACGAAAGAAGATATGGAGTGAATTTTGGAATTACTTTGAGTATTTGGGATTATCTTTTTAAAACGAATTACATTCCGTTTAACGGAAGAGATATAGAGTTAGGCTTTGAAGGAGATGAAAATTTTCCAAAAAATTTTATTTTACAAGAAGCTTATCCTTTAGGAAAAAAAGATTAAAAATATTGTCCTACGCCAAATACAAAACCTCTTGAAGCATCTTTGGTAATACCATAACCATAATCAATTCTAAAAACGGCATTGAATATTTTTCGATGTATAAACCGTATACCTAAACCTGTGTAAACCCTTATGTTTTCGCTTTGAAAAAAATCGTTGAAATCACCACCTGGATTTCTCCAAGAACCAGCATCAATAAAACCATTTCCTTGAAACACAAACCATTTTCTTTCAAGCAAAGTATAACGATATTCAGTATTGACTACAAAACTACCTGTACCTCTATCTACTAAAAAACCAACACCTCTCAAATTGGTATTGTTGTCAACCGCAAAAGGTGCAAAAGGAGAATCACTATTAGATGCTAATCCGAAGCGAACTCGACTCGCCCAATTACCCTTTACTCCTATTCTTTTAAAATAAAAAAAATCATTCCAAAAAATCAAAAACGGTTCTTGAAAATCATTCTCTGTTGTCACAAACTGCCCATAAAAAATACTTTTAAATCCATTGATGTACTGATAAAAATAATCTAAATGGTCATAGGTATATACCAATTTAAGAAGCCGTTTGTCTAATTCTAACTGTAGCGGAATATTTGGATCCGTTAAACCATCAATATAATCATATTTTTCTGTAAAAAAATTAACTCCAAACTGCAAACTATGTCTAAAATTAATTTCATACAAGCCCATAACCTCAATCGAAATATTATTATATTTATAATTAGCAGATCCCTGATTAAAAAACAATGGTTCTTCACTTGTCCAATTCTGAAAAAAAACTGAAATTCCTAGTTTTTTTGTAAACAAATATGGTGCTGCCATTCTTAAAGCATAAGAGTCAAAACCATTATTTTGGTAAAATCCACCTAAGGTGATGTTTCTTCCTAAAAAATTATAATCCGTAACACCCAATCTGTAAGCAAATTTTCTGTTAACGGTTGACCAAAAGCTAAATTCTGGAATTATAGTAAGATTCTCTTCGATATTAATATAAACATTATACAAGCTATCTTGATGATAAAACACTTGATATGTAACATGGGAAATGGCTGGTAACCGTTTTAAACGAATCACATCTTCATTTAGAATTAATGAATCTAATACTTCGCCTTTTTTGGTAGCTAGGATTTTTTTTATAAAATCAATTTTAGTTTTTTTTGCTCCTCTAATTTTTACATCAGATACTGTGTTTTCTTGACTATAGGAGTTTCCTAAAATCATTATAAAACATAGACACAAAAATACTTTTAAACTCATCGCTTCTTAAAATAATAACCAAACTTACAACTCTTGCTTGTTGAGTATATTGTTTTCTTATTGCACTTCAAAGGTTTTTTGAATTACAGAATTCACCCAATTGTCTTCACTAACATCCATTAATGTAAAATTATAAGAATTTCCAATTATAAGTTCAGGAGGGGTTTGCGTTGTAATATTTAAAACCACATTAGATGTATTATAATACTGAAATTGATTTTCATTGGTATATGTTCCTGAAAGTAAACTGTTTTGAGAATCTGATACTACTTGAAAGTAAATGGCATTATCTCCAAACTCATTATTTATCCAATTAAAAATTGGCATCCCAACTTCATTTTGATTAATAGTTACATTTTCTGTCCAAATTGTTGGTTTGGTAATTTGTTTTGTGCGTATTGGGTTTGACATTTTAATTTCATTATTCAATTCGAAAGTTATAATTACCCATTTTTCAGTTGATGTAGTTCTTATAATTTTCCCTAAATAACCATTAAAAAAAGGAAGTGGTTCGGTTTCAGTTTTAAAATAGTTTGAAAATTCATTTTTATCAGTCTCTGTATCAATAGTTTCATACAATCTAATATTTGAAGCTCCTATTTCTGGATAATAAAAAACCAAAACATCATTAGTAATTTCATCGCTTGCAGCACAAGCAATAACTGCTCCAATTTCAATAGTATTATTTAATATATATGTTGACAAACTATTATCATTAATCTCATCATTATTGGTGCATGATGCTAAAACTAGAAATATGCTGATGTATTTAAATAACTTCATTTTAATTAGCAAATTGGTTTCTTATAATTGTTTCTACTGGTTTATTTTGTGGAGTAAATTGGTTATTGGTTTCTCCTCCAACATTTTTATGGTTGTGAAACCATTTCCAGATAAACCCTCCAGCAAACCAATCTTCACTCCAAAATGTTTTAAAAAGTGCTTTTGTAGCATTAGATTGCCCATCAATATTTATTGAAGTCATACTTCTATCACTTTTCCAAGGCTCTTTACCCGTATAATCAACACTTCTATATCCGAATTCGGTAAAGATAATTGGTTTATTATATTTTTTAGATATTTTTTTGATTACATTTTCATGTTGTTTCCAGCCTTCTAAACATGCATCAACTGTTGGTGTTTTTTTATTACTTACAGGAAAATATGCATTTACTCCAATATAATCTAAATCGTTCCAAAATGGTGTACGTTTAAACGCATCCCAATTGGCAGCATAAGTGAGTTTTCCTTTATATATTTTCTTGATTTTTTTTATAAGACGATTCCAATAAGCAGGTCTGAGTTCAATAAATTTTTCTAATTCGGTTCCTATACAAAAAAGTTCGGCATTAATATCTTGTGCAAGTTTAGCGTATAATAAAATGAATTTGGTATAAGCGTCTTCTAAAACCAACCAATGTTCTTCATTTTTCATTTCAATAAATCCTGTATATTCTCCTTGCCAAACCCAAATTTGTGGTTTTAGCATAATCTTAATTCCTTTTTCTTGAAATTTTTGAATATAGTGTTTTGCACCTTCATTGGTTTCGCCATACCATTGTCTTTCTGTATTAAAGGATATTTGAGGGTGTTTTAAATTTTTAATAAATCCAAATGGCATTATTGCAACATAATTAGCATTAATCTTAACAACAGGATTAACATGATTGTGATTAATTGAATCTCTGGATGCGACAAAACTTATCCCATTAATTTTTTCAGTTTGAGCAGAACATGATTGAATAAAAACGAATATAAAAATAACTAGAAGTCTATAGACTTTCATTTTGAGATTCTTTTGGCTTCTAAATATACTCAAACCAAATAGGAAATTGGAGAATTTAGGCTTTCTATTTTTCGTTGAGAATAAGGCTAAATTTTTAAGCGTAGCCGTAGCTACGGTAAAAAAATTAAACGAGGTTATCAGCAAAAATATATGCATAAAAATTTGGGTTCCTATTTGGTTTGGGTATATAAAAAGATCCCGTTATAAAAACGGGATTAATTCAGCTAATATTTTAAAAAAAAATAAGTTTCATTAAAACAAAACTCTTAACCCTATGCTAAATGTTTGTCCGAGACCTTGAAAATTATGTCCTCTAATGAACTTATCAAACGATGCTTCCACATTTAAAACTTTGGTTAATTGGTATTTTCCACCAATTCCTAACGATGTCGAATTCTGCGCAAAATCATTTCCTAAATCTATCAAAAATGCTTGTTTAGCATTAACATAAATAGTTGATTTTTGAGATGGAAAATAACTCAAAAACGCACCCAAAGGCACAAATAAACTATTATTTGCAAAACGTTCTATATTATTAAAATCTAATATAGCATCTATATTGTTTTCATTTACTGATTTTTCTCCAAAGTTAAAACCAAAATCTGCTTGTGTAAATACTTGCCACTTATTGTTACCAAATGTTTTATCATAGAAAAATCTTGTTTCCCAAAACACACTGCGTTTATCTAGATAAGGTGCATTAGCTTTATCTTCAAAGATTGGAAAATATACAGAACTTGTAATTGAAAAGTTCGCAACACGCTTAAAAGGCTGTACTCTAATTGATGGTGCAATTGTTGTAAATCCGCTTCTAGCATCAACATTATTATTCTCAAATTTAAAAACATCTAAAGCTCCTGCGCCACCAAAAGTGTTGGAACGAATCTGAAAAATAAACCCAATATTTATACGAGAGTTTTCGCTTATTCCAGTGTAAACCTCTGTAGTATTTGTAAAAAATGTTTCTCTTGGTATGGTAACCGAATTACTTTCTGCATCAGTACGTTCGGTTTGTGTGTAAATACTGTT
>CAYPHN010000124.1:6829-9354 GCA_964410265.1 uncultured Flavobacteriaceae bacterium
AAAAAATTTAATATCCCATTGCCCTTTTTTCAATAATTTTGAAGGTGTGTATTCTTGAATAACACTTTTCTGACTTTCAACGTCATCATCTTGTGCAAATCCTGAAAAGGAAATATTTACTAATGCTATTAATATTATTAATTTTTTCATTGTTTCTGATTTTTATTTTCGTTTTAACGAAAATCTTGTTATTATATAGTTTATATTAAGAAAAATATCATTTTCAGGGGAATAAAACTTATTGTTTATTCAAACTCCAGTTATATGTAAAGTATGATAGTTTATAGTTTTGGGGAATTTTTTCAGTTCTATATTTATTTATAAAATCTATCTCAGTCATACCACTCATAGTAAAATCTTCTTTATACCATTTCATTATTTCAGAAGCTTGTACACGTTTCTTTTTTGTATTTACTTTTAAAAAACTTCCATTTAAAGCTATTTTAGTTTGAGTTTCCATTTGAACATCTAATGTATTTGGTGAATAAGCATCTTTAATTAGTGGAGGGCAACCAATTGCACCGCAAACCAATACAAAGTGAAAACGAGCGTCATTAAATTGTGCTCTTAATAATTTGTGTTCAATATCGTTTAAGGTGATATTTTTACCACTTAAATCATAAGTAATTTTATCAAAAAAACCTGTTTTATCTAGGGGTGATTTTATCGGGTAATTATCAATAATTCCTTTAATTACAGATAAATTATAGGCATTAATCCAGAAAGCTTGGTAAGTTTTAGCATCACTTTTTAAAATTCGAATCTTTTTTGCGATACTTAATAATTCATTTAACCCATCCTGATTGGCATGAATCTTTGTGTAATCAACTCTGCCACTTGAAACATTCTCTTTTAAAAAATTATTTGTTTTACTAAAAAAGCTATCCATATCTTGTGAGAAAGATGGAGATGCTAAAAATAAAAAGACTAATATTGATATGATTTTTTTCATGGCTATATTTATTTAATACAAAATAACAACAACTAAGTTTAATAAAATGTTAGGTTGCTAACATTTAAATAATATTATTTTTATTTTCTTTGTCCCTAATAAATAGGAATATTTTTTATCTCAAACAGCTATTTAATAACATCAAAATTATGGAACACATTGTTATCATTGGAAACGGAATTTCTGGCGTTACAGCTGCCAGACATATTCGCAAGCTTTCCGATAAAAAAATCACTATTGTTTCTGCTGAAACAGATTATTTTTTCTCGCGCACTGCTTTAATGTATGTATATATGGGGCATATGCAATTTGAACACACACAGCCTTATGAGAATTGGTTTTGGGAAAAGAATCGTATCAACCTTAAAAAAGGCTTTGTAAAAACTATTGAAACAAAATCTAAAACACTTCATTTTATTGATGGAGACACTTTGCAATATGATAAACTAATAATAGCAACAGGAAGTAAACCCAATAAATTTGGTTGGCCAGGACAAGATTTGGATGGTGTGATGGGAATGTACCACAAACAAGATTTAGATAACCTTGAGAAATATGCTCCAAATAATAAAATTTGTAAACGTGCTGTAATAGTGGGAGGAGGTTTGATAGGAATTGAATTAGCCGAAATGCTCAATTCACGTAACATTCCTGTAACCTTTTTAGTGAGAGAAGATAGTTTTTGGGATGGTGTTTTACCGAAAGGAGAAAGTCAAATGCTAAACAGACATATTAAAAACCATCATATAGATTTACGTTTAGGTGTTAATTTAAAAGAAATTATTTCCGATGAAAACGGAAAAACTAAAGGCGTTGTAATTGCTGAAACAGGAGAAGTAATAGATTGTAATGTGGTAGGATTAACTGCTGGAGTTTCCCCAAATATAAATTTTATTAAAGATTCTGACATTGAAACAGGTCGAGGCGTGAAAGTAAATCGTTTTTTAGAAACTAATATTCCTGATGTTTATGCAATTGGTGATTGCGCCGAACAGCAAGAAGCCATTGGAGAACGACGACCAATTGAGGCCGTTTGGTACACAGGACGAATGATGGGAGAAACTTTGGCACAAACCATTTGTGGCAATCCTACAGAATACAAACCAGGGCATTGGTTTAATTCAGCTAAATTTCTTGACATCAAATACCAAACCTATGGTTGGGTTTTTGCTAAACCAAGAGAAAATGAAAAACATTTTCATTGGAAACATGAAAATGATACCAAATGTATTACTGTTTGCTACGATAAAAACACCAATGAGTTTTTGGGCATCAATACCTTCGGAATAAGATTGCGACACGAAACCTTTGATACTTGGCTCACCGAAAAACGTGATGTAGATTATGTAATGAATAATTTATCTGAAGCTAATTTCGATCCTGAATTTTATAAAACTTTTGAATCTGAAATCTTGAATACTTTTAATAAGAATAAGTCGGTTTTAATTTAACAGTCATCAAGACCTCACAGATTTTAAAAACCTGTGAGGTCTCAAATAAAAGAAAACAAAATGAGTAATCAAATAAATCATAGTATGTCTTTAGCAAAACCAGATGCTATAGACCTTTCTAT
>CAYPHN010000125.1:0-9328 GCA_964410265.1 uncultured Flavobacteriaceae bacterium
TTCGATTATACTTGGCTCTTAAAAAAATTATGAAAAATGAAGGTTGGTCAACCTATACAATTCAATCGTTCCCTGGTCTGGGAGATGATTATAGTGCAACATGTTTTGCACAAAGCATGATGCTCAATGATGGGGTTGGAGTTTCAACACTTTCTGATTTTAATACCTTGCTAACTTCAAAGTTATTAACTGATTTAAGCAACGAACCTATCTATTATGGTGATTTACAACATATTGACAAATCTAATAACGAAATTAAAATTATTGGCGATGGTGCCTGCCCTCCTTCCCTAGCGGGAAAAGTTGGACCTGCAGGTTTTGCAGAACACGGTATTCCAACCGAAGGAGAAGCTGGCGGAATATCGGTTAAATTAACCTGTAAAGCCGGTGAAGGTGTATTGGCTAGGTTGGGAAGAACCAATGGTAAATTTGAAATGGTGATTGTTAAATGTACCATAAAAGAACCGTTAAAAGAAGTATTAGAAAAAAGACAATTGGAATGTGGTATTCCTTTTTGGCCTCATGCGTTTGTCACTGCCCATTGTGATATTGATGCACTACTTCAAGCTTGGAACAATGAATATGCAGTTCTTGGTTATGGTGAACATTTGTATAATGAACTGATAGATTTTTGTGAATTAACCAAAATAAAAGCAGTGATTTTATGACACAAATGAAATTCGGGTATAAAAATTGGTTATTAAAATACACTCCTGAAGATGGAGGTAGATTAGATCAATTAAGTTATAACGGAGTTGACTTATTAACAAAAGTACCTGAAAATTTTAAACCGCCAAATAAAGACTATGGTGCCTATGAAAACAGACCTGTTTTTGGATATGACGATTGTTTTCCAAGTGTATCTGAATGTATTTATCCTGAGCATGACTTGACGGTGCCTGACCATGGCGAAGTTTGTTGGCTACCATGGAAGGTAACCGAAAATACGGATAAAATACAGTTTATTGTAAAAAGCAAGCAACTTCCATTATTATTAAATCGTGAAATGTATTTTAGCGATAACGTATTAACTTGGAATTTCGAAGTGCAGAATAAAGGAGATAAAACCTTACCTTTTCAACATGTTATTCATCCACTCATGCCTTTAAATGATGTAATTGGTTTAAATATGCCTGAATTTACAACAGCTTTTGATGACATTAATCAAAAAACACTTGCATTGAACACACCGAAAGCTTTAGAAAAATATTTATTTGACCAACCTAAAGGAAGCGCAAATATGCTTTTCCTTCAAACGATTAAACAAGGAAGGCTAAGCCTTAACTTTAAAGCAGGACTTACCTTAGAAATGCAATTTCCACAAAATTTATTTCCTACAATTGGTATATGGTGGAATAACAATGGTTATCCTGACGAAGAAGGAATTAGAAGAAGCGAATGTGCTTTTGAGCCTATATCAGGTACAAACAGTTCTTTAAAAGATGCCCATAAAGAAAGGCTCTGTTTATTTGTAAAGCCTAATGAAAGTATGAAATGGGTAATAAAGTGGATAATTAAATAATAACTAGAAATTATGTATTCAAAAATAATAAGCTATATACTTATCTTATTAAGTTTACAAACATTTGCCCAAGAAGTAAGCGAAAAGAATACCGACCGAAAACAAATGGTCGAACTAATGGATAAAAAAAAGCTTTTATCTCAAACAACAGCAGTTATTATAGAAACAAAAAAGGTTCTAAAAATTCCTAAAACTATCCATCATTTTAAAAATGGTTTTACTGTTGCCAAAAAAACTCCTGTTATAGAATTTGCAATCATACCCATTGAAGAAAGGTTTCAACCAGACCCTCCTAAGGGTTACGTCCCTACACTTTGGTCGAGTTGGGGCCAAGGTGTTTATTCAGAAAACACTAAAAACTACTATGCCGCTTACGGTAATCATCGCCTTAATCAGGCTCGAATTTTTATCGCCGAATATGATTCGGAATCGAAATCTATTAGAAATTCTCCTGAAATAAACAAAGGCATTGGTAGGAATTTGAAGGATGGATTAGGCGATGGGAAAATACATGGCTGGCTAGGGCTTTCGAATAACGAAATATATTTTTATACCTACTGGGGTTTTTATCCAAGACCTCTTGAGAAACATTTTCAAGCTGGATATGATGGGGGGCATATTGGTAGCTATAACATTTACACCAAAAAAATAACCGATTATGGCTTGGCTATGCCGCGTGTTAGTTGGCCCTATCATTATCTAGATGCTAAAAGAGGGTTAATGTTTGCTGTAGGTATGTTTGGTGAGTTCTCATGTTTTGATTTGAACAAAAATGAGGTGCGATTTGCAGGTTTCCCTCCTGAAGGGATTGTTTGGAACAAGCGTGCAATGCTGGTTGATGACAAAACTGGCATGGTGTATACCACTAATTCCTCGGTATTGGACTCTGCCTCTCATTTTATAAAGTACAACCCCGTTACCAATAGCTTTAATAAAATGAAAAGTGCTGTGTTGCCCAATATAGAATCAGGAAACCTTGACCGAATGCGAGCACATACGGTTAAAAGGTCAAAAGATGGTTGGTTTATTGGAGTAACAAGCAGTAATAGCACTAAGCCTGCAGGTCAACTTTTTAAGTTTTACCCTGATGAAGACCGAGTAGAGAATTTAGGAATCTGCTGGGAAGGCATACAGAGATATACCACAAGCTTGGCACTAAGCCCAGATGAAAAATACCTTTATTACTTGCCTGGTGCACATGGTAGATCTCATCTAGAAGGTAGCCCAGTGGTACAGTATAATGTTTTAACAGGTGAGCGAAAAATACTTGCTTTTCTTTTTCCTTATTTATATAACCAGTTTGGTTATGTTACCGGAGGCTCATTTTCAGTAGATATTGATGAAGAAGGAAAACGCTTGTTTATTTGTATTAACGGAAGATTCATTGATTACGAAAAAATAGAAGAAGATATATTTGGCGATCCTTCAATATTAGTGATTAATATTCCTGCATCTGAACGAGAATAGATTAAATAACACAAACAAAATATATAAAAATAATATGCCTTTACTTTTAGATAGAAATCAAGTCTTAGATGTATATGCCGAATCTGCAAAGAAGGCTTGGGTATTGCCAACTTTCAACTCCGAAAACCTCACAACAACCGAGGCAATACTCGCAGCAACAAAAAACTATGGTGAAAAAATAGGAATAAATGATTTACCTATTATTATAGGTATTACCAACAATTATCAATTCAGGCCTCAGTCTGTATTCTATACACATACAAGGCGTTGGGATATTGGAATGAAACTATTTTTAAAAGATATAGAGATTCTGACTTCACAAAATTCTCCTTATAGTAATTTGAAGGTTATGATTCACCTAGATCATATACAATGGGATGATGATTTGGAGTTGTTGGACTGGGATATGGGTCAGTTTTCTTCTATTATGTACGATGCTTCGACTTTGCCTTTTGAAAAAAACATAGAACTAACGACACAATTTAGAAAAAAGCACAATCAAAATATTTTGATCGAAGGTGCATGTGACGTTATCGGAAAAACATCCGAAGAAGATGGAGGATTGACTTCTCCGGAAGATGCCTATCGCTACCTTTTAGAAACTGGCGTAGACATAATAGTTGCTAACTTAGGAACAGAACACCGTGCTTCTTCAGCTGCTTTGAAATATAGGGGAGATTTAGCAAGAGAGATATCCAGAAAATTTGGAAAAGGATGTTTGTGTCTGCATGGTACATCCTCAGTATCTTTAGACAGTCTAGGTGAGTTGTTTAATGATGGGATTAGAAAAGTTAATATTTGGACAGCATTAGAAAGAGATAGCTCAAAATTACTGTTACAAGAAATGGTCAAAAATGCCTCCAAGATTGTTGATCAAAAGCAGATCTCTCTTATGATTGAGAAAAAAATATTTGGTAAAACTGTGATGAAAAACAATTCTGTTTCGGTTGAATATTATACCACAACATATCGCCAAAATATTGTTTATTTAGAAATGCAGAAATTGGTGACCAACTATTTAAAAATATTTTATAAAGTTTAAAATTAGAAAATAAACATGAATTATCTCGGTATTGACATAGGGTCAAGCAGATGTAAAGCTGTCGTTTTTGATAGCAATGGTAATCAGTTAGCAATTGCTAATCGTGCCTATGACGTAATATTTTCAAGTGATGGAGGAGCAGAATTAAATCCTGATGAAGTTATTGAAAAATGTTTCGAAGTAATAAAAGAATGCACCGCTAAAGTTGAAGCTAATTCAATTATAGGCATGGGAATTTCTAGTCAAGGCGAAGCATTTACAGCAATTGATAAGCATGGTAAAACCCTGTGTAATGCAATGATTTCTTCTGATACTAGAGCAGAATCTTATGTGCATTCATGGGCAAATCAATTTGGCAAAGAAAATCTCTACCAAATAACAGGGCATACACCACATCCAATGTTTACAGTATTTAAGCTGTTATGGTTAAAAGAAAATAAACAAAGAGTTTGGAAAAATACAAAAAAATTCCTCTGTTTTGAAGATCTACTTCAATATAGATTAGGGTTAGATCCTGCTATAGGCTATTCCCTTGCGGGTCGAACCATGATGTTTGATGTACGTAAAAATGAATGGAGTAGCGAAATTTTAAAATCGCTTGAAATTACACCAAAACAATTAGCAAAACCTTTACCTTCAGGAACTATAGTTGGGTATCTTGAGCCTAAATTGTGCCAGACCCTTGGGTTTTCTGATAATGCGTTTGTTGTAGCCGGAGGTCATGATCAACCATGTGGTGCACTTGGTTCGGGAATAACAGAACCAGGTTTAGGTATATATGCAACTGGTACTGTAGAATGTATTACTTCTGCTTCTACCAGTCCTATGTTTTCAAAAAATCTATATAAAAACAATCTTTGTACATATAGTCATGTAGTTAATAATATGTATGTTACCATTGCTTATAATTTAACAGGAGGTAACATTCTAAAATGGTTTCGGAATGAATTTGGCTATAAAGAAATGATTCAAGCTGAAAAAACAGGAATTGATGTTTATCAACTTTTGTTGGAAAAAGCTGGTAAGAAACCATCCAATCTTTTAGTACTACCCTATTTTACTGCATCAGGTACTCCTTACTTTGACACAAAAACCAAAGGAGCAATTTTAGGATTACAACTTGCAACTACTCGAGGTGAAATCATAAGGAGTTTATTAGAAGGAATTGCATTTGAAATGAGACTAAACATAGAAATACTTGAAAAATCTGGCTGTTTCATAAAAGAACTTCGAACCATAGGAGGTGGAGCAAAATCAACTATTTGGACACAATTAAAAGCAGATGTAATTGGAAAAAAAATCACTACATTAAATGTTACTGAGGCTGGATGTTTAGGTATAGCAATGTTGGCTTGTTCAACACACACAAATGAACCAATTCAAAAACTAGTAACAAAATGGATTCGCCCAGAATCTACAATTATTCCACAGTCTGATAATAAAAAATGGTATAACAAACAATTTGAACAATATAAGAAGTTGTATGCATTGATAAAGCAAGTTGAAATTTAATTTGTAAAAGGCGGGTTACTATAATATGAGAATAAAAGATACAAATATCAATATAAGCATTCCGACTGGACTGCTTTTAGGTGAAGAAATATTGAATTCTAAAAAAACAATAAGTGATTTAAAAGGGGTTTTTAAAAATGAAGAAGCCCGCAAAAGAATAGAAGGGAACGAATTGGTTTATCAAGTACACGCTTATGACCCTGAAATGGTAATAATCGGTGGAGGAATTCTGAGCAGCCATGATATTATTTTGCCATTCATCCAGAAGCAATCCAAAAAATTTGCCTGGACACCCTAGGGTAAAGTAACAATTCATAAAGCCAAAATGGAAAATTCAGTAGCCTTATTGGGGCTTAACTATTTAATCAATTCTAAATTATGAGTGAAATAAAATTCAATAAAACACCATTTATCGCATTAAAAAATAATTGAAAGTGTAAAGTTGAAAATGAAAAATCTGTGTTTATCTTCGCAATCTTTAGGGAAAAGAAAAAAGAAAAAAAGTATAAAATACAGTCCACTGTAAATAAATAAAAATATGAAACCATTAAATTTGAGAATCATCAAGAATAATAAAATTAAACAACTTACATTATTACTTATTTTTACATGTACAGCCATAATGGCGCAAAGTCAGAACAGTTTGCCACGGTACAGCTTGAGTTTAAGTGGCGAATGGGATTTTGAACAAACCTACAATGCACATCCTCCTAAGAAATTTAAAAGAAAAACCCCTGTTCCAGGACTTATTGATCAGGCATATCCTAAAATTGAGCAATATGATGAATTGTTTATGGGTGATCAGAATGCCAAATACAGTTGGTATAGAACTACCTTTGTAATTCCGAAAGAGGGGCAAGACAAAAGAGCAATCCTAACCTTACTTAAAAGTCGATTTAACACACAAATCACGCTAAATGGTATTGATTTGGGTACTTATCATCAAGCCAGTACACCCATCGAAACAGATTTGACCGATTATTTGAAGGTAAAAGGAGTGAATGTTCTACTTATCCGTATAGACGATATCAAGCGAATTTCTAAAGAGTCTGCTTTTTCCATGGATATTGAGCAGTTTACTTACATCCAAGGTATTTGGGATGAAGTTTTTGTAACCTTTACTGGCCCTGTGAGGGTTGCTCGTTCACTTTGTTTACCATTTGCTAAAGATAAAAAAGTAATGGTAAAATTATTGCTCGAAAACCACGATGATGCTATCAAGCATGAGTTCTCATTGCTTAAATACAAAACAGATGTATCTGTTTTTATAAAAGAGAAAAAGAGTGGAAAAGTTGTAAGTGAAACTAATAAGATTACAACAAATGTAACTTGTTTAAGTCAAAAAGAAATAATCTTAGACATCCCCATAAATGAGACAAAACTTTGGTCACCGGGCACTCCTTTTTTATATGAGGCAGTAATTAAAGTTTCTGCTTTGGGTGAACAGTCGGATTATATAGTTGAAACTTTCGGCATGCGCGACTTTGGCACTAACGGCAAACGTTTTGAACTCAACGGAAACGAGATCAAACTTTTGGGTTCCAACATTTCCCTTTCACGGTTTATGGGCGACCCTGATCGTGCAGGTTTAATATGGGATAGAGATTGGGTAAAAAAGTTCTTCATTGATATCCCGAAATCCCTCCGTTGGAATTCGTTTCGAATGAGTTTAGGATTGGCTCCTGATTTCTGGTATGATATGGCTGATGAATATGGAATATTAATTCAAAACGAATGGCCAATGTGGAAAAACAGAGGTTGGGATGATCAAATTGAAAAAGAGTTTACCGACTGGGTTTGGTCAGATGGAAGCCACCCAAGTATCATAATTTGGGATGCCATGAACGAGTCAAGGCATGATTTTATTGGCAATGACCTCATCCCACGCTTAAAGCTACTTGATCCCACACGAATCTGGGATGTTGGTTATATGGATGAACAAGACTTAACGCTAAATGAAATGGATGAACCACATTATTATCCGCTATTAGTTACCCAAAAAACACCAAAGGAAAAGGTAAAGAACAGACGAGAAAATTATCGTTTTGGCAAACTTTTTTACGAAGACAAATATCTTGATAGGTCGAGATACTCTCCGGTACCACAAGTAGTAAATGAATATGGCTGGATGTGGATGAACAGAGATGGTACACCGGCTTTTCTTGCAAAAGCAAGAACAGACCCTGACGATAAGTTACCCCAAAATCACTATTTCAAACCTATGAATATTTGGAAGGATGTTAACGACAAAACCATTGGGCATTTTGAGTACTTTTTAGGTACAAATGCCAGTGTAGATGATCGGTGGGAATTTCAGGCATATTACATCCAGCTTCAAACAGAGGCATTACGAAGTAGACGATACATTGCAGGCGTTCAAGGTTTTGCATATATCACATCCAATAAAGGATATACCGGCGATTGGTTTTTAAACCCTATCAAAGATCTTGTGCAGAGTGAAACGCTAAAATGGCAATTTCACAGCTATTCTCCTTTTGCGGTTTTTATTGATGAAGAAGATGGGCGGTATTTAAAAAACCCTAAAACATTTATCCCCGGTAAGGAAAAAATATTTAAACTATTTGGAATTAATGATACTTCATCTGAGAAGGGCGGTACGGTATCATTAAAATTAATTGATTCTAAAGGAGATATAGTGGTTGCAGGGCAGTCAAAAGTGGTGATCGCATCCCATTTTGAATTAAATATTTCCATCAGTATGATTTTACCAATAAAACCCGGAGGGTATTTATTGGTATCCGAGTTAGTGGATGCTAAAAACGTAGTACAAATCAGCAGACGATTTATTAGAGTGGGAGAAATAGTTGAAAATACTGATTTTCCTGTATTTAAGATTTAAAAAAAAATGAGACATCTAAAATTAGCTTTCTTAGTAATTATGTTTCTGCAACAATCAATTTCTTATGCAGATATAAGACTACCATCTATTATTAGTAGTAATATGGTGATTCAGCAAAACACCCAAGTGCCAATTTGGGGTTGGGCCGATCCGGGCGAAAAGATTGTTATAAATACAAGTTGGAAATTAAATAAAGTAATAGTTATTGCTAATGAAAAAGGAGAATGGATTGTTAAGCTGAATTCTCCAAGTGCCGGTGGACCTTTCAAAATAATATTAAAAGGCAAAAACAAAATTATTTTAGATAATATTCTTTCAGGCGAAGTTTGGTTTGCATCCGGGCAGTCTAATATGGCAATGGCTTTAATAAAATCAGAAAACGGAAAGAAAGAGGTTGATATAGCAAACTATAATAACATTAGATTGTTTCATGTTATACGAGAGTCTTCAAATGTACCTAAATCTGACTGCAAAGGTACATGGAAAGAAACTACACCTGAATCAGCAAAATATTTTTCTGCTGTAGCCTACTTTTTTGGTCTTAATTTACATAAGCAGTTAAATATTCCTATTGGAATTATAAGTTCTACTAAAGGAGGCTCACCTATAGAATCGTGGATGGCTGAGGAAGTCCTTAAAGCCGATCCAAATTTTAATGCCATTTTTGATATGTGGAAAAATTGGGAAGAAAAATATCCTAAAGTGAATGAAAAATATCAAAAAGAATTAGAAATTTGGGAAAAAGAAAAGGAACAATCAATAGCTTTAAAAAAAAACATACCTACAAAACCTATAAAACCAGATATTGTACATAAGATTAGCAGACCTCATAAAAGACCAAGTAATAATTACAATGGAATGGTAGCCCCAGTTATACCCTATAGTATAAAGGGAGTAATTTGGTATCAAGGTGAAAACAATGTCT
>CAYPHN010000126.1:0-7849 GCA_964410265.1 uncultured Flavobacteriaceae bacterium
AGTTTAGGATAACTCTTGAATAATTTTATTGCTAGTTTTTCTTTTAAAACTCCCATCAATTTTGATATAGAAACTTTTGGTGGAACTGAAATATGTAAAGTAAACATCTTTAACAATCTAATTGAAAGAATGGTCATGTCTGATAAGGTTTATCAAAACAAAATTATATGTTTGTAACTGCTGACCTTAATATTTTTTTATCAATAAATCAATAAATCAACTCTAATTTTACCATATATATAAATAATTTTGATCAATAATTTTATTACCTATCTATAATACACACAGTTAGCTCAAAACAGATATTACATTACATTTTGTATATTTGCAACCTACAAAAGGGATATATAAAATGATTTTAAAAGCTACGGAAAACCAGAAAAAACTTTCATTTGAAGAATTCAAAAAAGAAGTTTTAAAGGATTTTAAAATAGCTTTAATCAGTAGAGAATGTAGTGTTGTTGGAAGGAGAGAAGTTTTAACCGGAAAAGCAAAATTTGGAATATTTGGCGCTGGTAAAGAAATACCACAACTTGCAATGGCCAAAGCTTTTAAAAAAGGTGATTGGCGTTCAGGATATTATCGTGACCAAACATTTATGATGGCCATTAATGAATATGAACCACAACATTTTTTTGCCAGTTTATATGCCCATGCAGATATAGAAGCCGACTCATTTTCGGCAGGCAGGCAAATGAATGGGCATTTTGCCACACATTCTTTAAACAATGATGGTTCATGGAAAGATTTAATTTCTCAATATAATGTAAGCTCTGATATTTCTCCAACTGCTGGTCAAATGCCTCGTCTTTTAGGTTTGGCAGAAGCTTCTAAAAAATATAAAAATATAGATGTTTTAAAAAATAAAACACAATTTTCAAATGGTGGCAATGAAGTAGCTTGGGGTACTATTGGAAACGCAAGTACATCTGAAGGACTCTTTTTTGAAACAATTAATGCTGCTGGTGTATTACAAGTACCCATGGTGATTAGTATTTGGGATGATGAATACGGTATTTCCGTACATGCCAAACATCAAACTACTAAAGAAAATATTTCTGAAATATTAAAAGGATTTCAAAGAGATAAGGACAATAAAGGATTTGAAATATTTGTGGTTGACGGTTGGAACTACACCCAATTGGTTGACGTTTATACTAAAGCTGGAAACATTGCGAGAGAAGAACATGTGCCCGTAATTATTCATGTAAAAGAATTAACACAACCACAAGGGCACTCTACTTCAGGTTCGCATGAAAGATATAAAAGTGAAGATCGATTATTATGGGAAAAGGAACATGATTGTATTTTAAAAATGAGATCTTGGATCTTGAATTTTGAATTGGAAGACCAAGAGGGTCAAATTTTTAAATTTGTTGACTCTGAACAAGAATTATTAACTTTAGAAAAAGAAGTTAAAAAAGAAGTTTCTTTAGCAAGAAGAGCTGCTTGGAATGCTTTTACCCAGCCATTAGAAGAGGAAAGAAAAGAATTTCTTCATATTATTGAAAAAGTTGCATTAAAAAGTGAGAATAAAATTAATATAGAAAAACTAAAAAGAGAATTGGCTGGTATTGAAGGTCCAATCAGAAAAAATATTTTAAGTATAGCAAGAAAATCACTTATCTATTTAAGGGATGAAAAATTTGAAGAAAAAGACAATTTATTAAAATGGATAAAAGATTACCATACAAAACAACACAAAAGATATAATACACATTTATATAACGAATATGAGTCAAAGGCGACAAATATAAAAGAAATACTACCTGAATATGACGATACTTCTGAATTGGTTGATGCACGAATTATTTTAAAAAATAATTTTGATAATATCCTTACAAATTATAATGAAGTAGTGTTTTTTGGTGAAGACTCTGGTAAAATTGGTGATGTTAATCAAGGCTTAGAAGGTTTGCAAGAAAAACATGGTATAGAAAGAGTTTACGATACAGGTATACGAGAAGCTTCAATCATTGGCCAAGGTATAGGGATGGCTATGCGAGGAATTAGGCCTATAGCAGAAATTCAATATTTAGATTATATATTTTATGCCACGCAAGTATTAACTGATGATTTAGCTACCTTACGCTATCGTACTTTTGGCAAACAAAAAGCACCCGTTATTATTAGAACCAGAGGGCATAGACTTGAAGGTATTTGGCATTCGGGATCACAAATGGGAAGTCTCTTAAACTTATTTAGAGGTCTATATATTTTAGTGCCACGTAATATGACTAAGGCTGCTGGATTTTATAATACTTTATTAAAAAGTGATGAACCGGCAATTGTTATTGAAAATTTAAATGGCTATCGTTTAAAAGAAAGAATGCCGAAAAACACAGGTAATTTTACCACACCAATTGGCGTCGTGGAAACCATAAAAGAAGGAAATGATATTACAATAATTTCTTATGGTGCTACCTTAAAAATAGTTGAGGAAGCCTCTAATGATTTATCTAAAGTTGGTATTGATGTTGAAATCATTGACGCCCAAAGTTTGTTGCCTTTTGATTTGAACCATGATGTTTTAACCAGTGTTCAAAAAACCAATCGGCTTGTAATAATTGATGAAGATGTTCCTGGCGGAGCATCTGCCTATTTGCTCGATGAAATAATTAATAAACAAGAAGCCTACTTTCATTTAGATAGCAAACCAGTAACTATAACAGCAAAATCACATAGACCTGCTTATGGCACTGATGGTGATTATTTTTCAAAGCCTTCAGCTAACGATATTTTTGAAGGTATTTATAAGGTTATGCATGAGGTTGACCCTGTGAAATTCAAAAGTTTGTATTAAAAACATCAAATTACTTAAATTGAAGTTAATTCGGTCACAATAATTTCTTAATAAGTTTTGCAATTCTAATAAATTACTACATTTGTTGTTTACAATGTAATTGAGAATTAATTATTCCATTATTTTTTGCTTAATTTTAATCTACTATCATAAAAGAATGCACTGGAAAATGATCAAAAAACTTCTATTCATACTTCTAATAGGAATAATTTCTTTTACTAATTTTTCATGGGTCTCTAAAAGTCCCATAGAAAATATTAATACTGAACCTTTCAATTCGTTTGCACTTAATTTATATCATGAATTAAATACCACTGAATTAGATTTTGAGGTTTTTGAGTACGCCTTAAAAGGGTATTTTAAAATCATTGAATACAATCCATTAAAAAACTCAAATGTTTTGACTATAATAGATATGAGTAAATCTTCAAAGAAAGAAAGACTTTTTATTATTGATATAAAAAATAAAAAACTAATCCACAAAAGTATTGTTGCACATGGGCAAAAATCGGGACTTGAGTTTGCAAAAAGTTTTTCTAACAAAATAAACAGTCATAAAACGAGTCTGGGATTTTATAAAACAGATAAAACTTATTTTGGTAAACACGGATTATCTTTAAGATTAGATGGTTTAGAGTTTTCTAATAATAATGCACGAAAAAGAGCTATTGTCATTCATTCTGCCGATTATGCAAGTAAATATTTTATTGAAAATAACGGTAGATTAGGCAGAAGTTGGGGTTGTCCTTCTTTACCAAAAAAAGATTATAAAAAAATTATTCATAAAATAAAAGATGAAAGTGTTCTTTTTATTTACTACCCAAATAAAGAGTATTTAGCAAATTCAAAATTAGTAAACACCGATATTTCAAGTTTAAAAATTTCCTTTTAACGACTATAGTAAACTTTTATTTATTTTCTTTATCAAACCTGGTCCTTCATAAATAAAACCAGTAAAAATTTGAATTAAATCAGCACCCGCATCTAATTTTTCTTGCGCATCCTTCGCAGAATGAATACCTCCTACCCCAATGATTGGGAAAGCTTTATTTGATTTTTCAGCCAGAAATCTAATTACTTCTGTTGATCGTTCTCTAACTGGTTTACCACTTAAACCACCTATTTCTTTTTTACTCTCAGATTTTAAATTTTCTCTTGAGATTGTAGTATTCGTAGCAATTACACCAGCAATCTTTGTGATCTTAACAATATCAATAATATCCAATAACTGTTCATCTGTTAAATCAGGAGCAATTTTTAATAAAATAGGTTTCTGATTTTCTTTTTTATGATTTTCATCTTGCAATGTTTGCAATAGATTAGTGAGTGGTTCTTTATCTTGTAAAGCTCTTAAATTTGGCGTATTTGGTGAACTAACATTTACCACAAAATAATCTACTACATCAAACAATTCTTTAAAACAAATCAAATAATCATCAACAGCTTTTTCATTGGGGGTAACCTTGTTCTTACCAATATTTCCGCCAATAATAATATCTGTTTTTCTATTTCTTAATCTTTCTGCAATAACTTTAACACCGTCATTATTAAAGCCCATTCGATTAATAATTGCCTCATCTTCTTTTAATCTGAACAATCGCTTTTTAGGATTTCCTTCTTGAGGTTTTGGTGTAACCGTACCAATTTCTACAAATCCAAACCCGTAGTTGGCAAATTCATCAAACAATACTGCATTCTTATCAAAACCAGCTGCCAAACCCACAGGGTTTTTAAAGTTCAAACCAAACAATTTGCGTTCTAATTTTTTACTTTCAACTTTAAATTTTTTTCTTGTAACACTTCCGGTAAACGGTAAAGAAAAAAGATTTTTTAATAATGAAAATGTAAAATAATGTACCTCTTCAGGATCGTATTTAAAAAGCACTTTTCTAATGATGGATTTATACATGGTAAAAATTTTGGCAAAAATAAATTTAAGATTCTGATATTTACCTCAATTCTGCATCGAATTGTTTGATAAAAGTTTGCTGTAATTTATTCATGATCTTGTCAATTTGTTTATCGTTAAGGGTTTTGTTTTCATCTTGCAAAACAAAACTCAGGGCATACGATACTTTACCTTCAGGCAATTTATCGCCTGTATAAACATCAAATAAATCCACGTTTTTCAAAAATTTCTTTTCACTTTGAAATGCCGCATTGTACAAATCAATGAATTGTACTTCTTTATTCAACATCAAAGCCAAATCTCTTTTTACTTCAGGGTATTTCGCCAAAGCTTTAACTTTTAAATGGTTTTTACCTACATTATCCAATACATTGTTCCAGTTAAAATCTGCGTACAAAACATCTTGTTTGATACCAAATTCTTTTAAAACTTCACTTTTTAGAATACCAAATTCTACCATTTTAATTTTATCCAAACTCAATCCAATCCCCTCTGAAAAAATATCGTTTTTAATTTTCGTATATCTTATTTTTTCAATGCCAAGTTTTTGTAATAAAGCTTTGATTATTCCTTTAAGGTAAAAAATATCAGAGGCCTTATCATCTGTATTCCAGCTACTGGCATCTTTGGCTCCCGTAAAAATTAATGACAGGTGCTTTTGTTCGCTATAACCACTTTCATATTTGTGGTAAGTATTTCCAAATTCAAAAAATTTTAAACGATTATTTTTTCTATTTATATTATATGCAACTGCTTCTAAACCACCAAACAATAAAGATTGACGCATAACAGATAAATCATTACTCAAAGCGTTTAGCATAGTAACATTTTCTTCATCTTTTAAAATATCAGAACTAGAAACAAAAGATGCCTTTGTCAAGGAATTTGCCATAGTTTCATAAATACCCCTCGACACCAAATAATTAGCAGTAATGTTTTCAATTTTTTCAACACTTAATTTATTAGATTTATCAATTGAGGTCGTTAGTTTATTTGGTATTTCAATATTATTATAACCATAAACTCTTAAAATTTCTTCTACAATATCAGCTTCACGAGTTACATCAACTCGGTATGAAGGAATGGTTAATCCTAAACCTGATTCAGTTTGATTATTTATTTTAATATCCAATGAAGCTAAAATATTTTTAATGGTATCCGTTGGAATCTCT
Organism: uncultured Flavobacteriaceae bacterium; assembly: GCA_964410265.1. Classification (GTDB taxonomy): domain Bacteria; phylum Bacteroidota; class Bacteroidia; order Flavobacteriales; family Flavobacteriaceae; genus Lutimonas. Next base: position 5,885 of record CAYPHN010000126.1, read on the forward strand.
TCGCCAATTAACTTATTGGCTTTTTCATAAGAAAGGTGTACTTGAAAATCATCAATCCTATTCGGGTAAATATCTGTGATTTCAGAAACTATTTTACCCCCAGCAATATCTTTAATCCAAATCGCAGCTCGTTTGAGCGCATATTCTACCGTTTCCGGATCTATACCTCGCTCAAATCTAAAAGAAGCATCTGTGTTTAAAGCGTGACGTTTTGCCGTTTTACGAACAGAAACCGGATTAAAATAAGCACTTTCTATAAATATACTAGTTGTATTTTCGGTTACACCTGAATTTTCACCTCCAAAAACTCCAGCGATACACAAAGGATTACTCTCTCCATCACAAATCATAATATCGTCTTCATGTAATTCTCTTGTAAGTCCATCTAAAGTTGTAAATTCAGTTCCTTGAGCCAAATTCTTTACCAATATCTTATTGCCCTTAATTTTATCGGTATCAAATGCATGCAAGGGTTGACCTAAGCCATGTAATATAAAGTTGGTTATATCAACAACATTATTAATAGGTTTTAATCCAATAGATTTTAATTTATTTTGCAGCCAATCTGGTGATTGCTCAATTTTTAAATCGATAATGGTTATACCCGCATACCGAGGAACCAATTTATTATTCTCAACCTCTATATTAATTTTAAAAGTACGTTCATCTATATGAAAATCGCTTACTGAAGGTGTAACTAACTTCATTTCTATCTCATCTTGTTGCAATAAACCGGCATATAAATCGCGAGCAACCCCCAAATGACTCATGGCATCTGCTCTATTTGGAGTTAATCCAATTTCAAAAATTTGATCTGTCACAATTTCGAATATTTCCGAAGCAGGTGTACCAGTTTTTAAATCTTTATCTAAAACCAAAATTCCATCATGACTCTTCCCAAGTCCTAATTCATCTTCGGCACATATCATACCATGGCTTGCCTCTCCTCTAATTTTTCCTTTTTTAATGGTAAAACCTTCACCTTTATCATCATATAAAACGGTACCTATGGTTGCAACAGGAACTTTTTGACCCACAGCTACATTAGGGGCACCACAAACAATTTGAACAGGTTCTCCATTACCCAAATCTACTTGAGTAACTTTCAATCTATCGGCATTGCTGTGTTGTTCGCAAGATAAAACTTCACCAACTACCACTCCTTTTAAACTTCCTTTAAGGCTTTCAAAGGTTTCAATTCCTTCAACTTCCAAACCTAAATCAGTTAAAATTTCACCAACTTTTTCTGCATCTAAATCGATATTTAAAAATTCTTTTAACCAATTGTAAGATATTTTCATGTGTCTTTCTTTATTGTTTTTTAACGGTCACATGCTGTTCGCTAATAGTCATCCCTTTGGGTGATAAACATTTTAACATGCTCGTTTCCTTTTTTAAAATTTTTGAGCTGCAAAGATATACAATTGTTGGTACTAGTTACAAAAAGCGCTATAAGAAATTAGGATATTTTAAAATTCATTTTTTAATTTCCATTAAAAAACCTAATTTGCAAGCCTAATAAAAATTTTCCTATGTCTACAGAAATTACTCGCCTTTTTGATTTTGCATATTACCAGTTAGAAAAATTCAATTTAAAAGAAGCATTTGTATCTAAAACGAGTGGTGAATGGGTTGCTACATCTTCAAAAGAGTTTATTGAAAAAGTAAATACGGTAAGCAGAGGGTTATTAAAGTTAGGGGTTAAACCCAATGATAAAATTGCCGTTATCTCTTCAACCAACCGAACAGAATGGAATATTTTAGATATTGCTATTTTACAAATTGGAGCACAAAATGTACCAATTTATCCAACAATTGGTATGAACGATTATAAATATATTTTTAATCATTCAGAAGTAACTTTTTGTTTTCTTTCGGATGAAGTTTTATATAAAAAAGCGAATGCTATAAAAGGTGAGGTTTCTACGCTAAAAGAGATTTATTCTTTTGAAAATATTGATGGTT
>CAYPHN010000126.1:7872-9324 GCA_964410265.1 uncultured Flavobacteriaceae bacterium
AAGAAGTATTTAAACTTGGAGAGGATAAAAGTAACCAAGTAGAGGTAGAAAAACTAAAAGATGCAGTTAAACCAAATGATTTGGCAACAATCATTTATACTTCAGGAACAACAGGTGTACCCAAGGGGGTTATGTTAACCCATAACAATATAGTAAGCAATGTTTTAACTAGTTATTTAAGATTACCCTTGGTAGAAGGTAAAAGTAAAGTAATAAGTTTTTTACCAGTTTGTCACGTATTTGAACGCATGCTACATTATTTATATCTACACAGTGGATTAACCATTTATTTTGCGGAGTCTATTGAAAAAATTTCTGATAATTTAAAGGAGGTAAAACCTAATTTTATGAGTGTGGTACCTCGATTGTTAGAAAAGATATACGATAGTATCATAGCCAAAGGAACTGAACTAACTGGTGTTAAAAAAAGCTTATTTTTTTGGGCTGTAAAAATTGGTTTGGCTTATGAACCATATGGTGCTAATGGGTGGTGGTATGAAAAAAAACTGGCATTGGCCAATAAGTTAATATTTAGCAAATGGAGAGCTGCGCTTGGTGGCGAATTGAAAACAATGGTTTCAGGAAGCGCTGCTTTACAACCAAGATTAACACGGATTTTTGCCGCTGCAGGCATGCAGGTAATGGAAGGTTATGGTTTGACCGAAACGTCTCCTGTTGCAACAGTAAATATGTATAAAAACAAGCATTTTAAAATCGGTGCCGTTGGTAAACCTATTGACAATGTTACTTTAAAAATAGCCGAAGACGGTGAAATTTTAATCAAAGGTCCTAATGTCATGCTAGGTTATTATAAAGATCCTGAAAAAACTGCTGAGGTAATGACCGGTGCGTATTTTCATTCGGGTGATAAAGGCGAAATAGACAAAGATGGATTTTTAAAAATTACAGGTAGAAAAAAAGAAATTTTTAAAACATCGGGCGGTAAATATATTTCACCTGCACTATTAGAGAATGAAATGAAACAATCTCGTTTTATTGAGCAAATTTTAGTAATTGGTGAAGGCCAAAAAATGGCTGCTGCCATTATACAACCAAATTTTACATTTGTAAAAGAATGGGCAATTCGACATGAAGTAAATATAGGTAATTCTCACGAAGAATTAATTAACTGTAAAGAGGTAATGGAAAGGATGGAGCAAGAAATTGAGCATAGAAATAAGAATTTTGGTCATTGGGAAACTATCAAACGTTTTGAACTTACACATGAAGAATGGACAGTTGACAATGATTTACTAACACCTACTTTTAAACCAAAACGCAATGTGATTTTGAAAAAATACAAACATTTATACGATAAAATATATTCTTAATTTTTTGAATTATTGGCTGCTTTTGAATCTTTTATCAACTTATAAATAATACCATTTTTTTCATAGTATACTCAAACCAAATAGGTGTTCGGGAAATTTCACGAAGTTATTTTGTTCTTTA
>CAYPHN010000127.1:0-9313 GCA_964410265.1 uncultured Flavobacteriaceae bacterium
GGATAATCACTTTACAATTATTAATGTGAGCCATATTATACCTCCTGTTGCAAAAAAACTAAATGAATCACGTGGAGAAGTGATCAATGATTATCAAAATTATTTAGAAGATATCTGGGTTAAGAATCTTAGAGAAATTTATAAGATTAAAATAAATAAGAAAAACTTAAAAAAATTGAAATATCAATTTAATGAATTTTAATGAAAATCTATAATTTATATATCGTATTTATCACGCTATTATTTTCGTGTACACAACAAAAGGTGGATAAAAATATAATTGCCCGTGTTTATGATAATTATTTATATGAAGATGACATTGCTTTAAAAATACCTGATAAATTATCAAAAGAAGACAGTTTAGTATTTCGAAATAGCTTGATAAATGCTTGGGCAACAGAGCAATTACTGTTGGAAAAGGCAAAGATTAATATAGAAGATAAATATGAAGAGATTAATAAGCTAGTGGATAACTATAGAAAGGATTTGATTGTTGACAAATATAAAAAGGCAGTATTGCAGCAAGAATTGGACACCTTATTAACTATAGCGGACATTGATGATTATTATAAGAAAAATAGAGAAATTTACAAGCTAAATGAAGATTTAATCCAACTCAAATATGTTCACTTTAGTACAGAACTGAATGATAAAAAAGAAATTATAAAACTATTCAAATCAAAAGAAAAAGATGATTTTAATGAGTTGGAATCTAGAAATTTGGAATTCAATTCGTTTAACTTTAATGACAGTATTTGGATTAGTTATAATAAGGCTATAGAAAAGTTACCATTTCTAAAAAATAAAAAGAAAATAAAAAATAATAACTTTATTCAAAAAGAAGACTCTTTAGGAGTATATTTGGTGGCTATAAAAAACATTTTAAAAAGAAATGACATAGCTCCTAAAAGCTATGTTATGCCTTTGATTAGACAAATGATATTACATAAGAGGAAATTAGAGTTGACAAAAAAAATTGAACAAACATTAGTAAATGATGCTATTAACAAAAAACAATTTGAACAATATTAAAATGATTAAGAAGATATTTTTAGTTGCACTTATCAGTTTTGGATTCCATATAAATGCACAGGAGAAAATAAAAATTGATGGGGTAGCCACAGTAATTGGAAAAAATATAGTTCTCGATTCTGAAATTGATGCTTTTAAACAAGAATTAATTCAACAAAGTGGAGGTAAAATTGAAGTTTCTGATTGTGATATGTTAGAGCAAATAATGAATAGAAAACTGTTGGCACATCATGCTGTTATTGATAGTGTATTGGTGAGCGATGCTGAAGTTAATGCGCAAGTACAAAGAAAAACAGATTATTTTACACAGCAAATGGGGTCTGTTGAGAAAATGCTTGAACTTTATGGATTTGATAATGTAAAGGATTTAAAAGATGAGTTGTACAGGGTTGAAAAAGAGAGTTTATTGATTCAAAAAATGCAACAAAATTTAACTGCGGATATTGATATTACACCCGAAGAAATTAAACGATATTTTTTTAGTTTAAAGGATGAAAACAATTTACCAGAAATTGGTGCTGAAATAGAAATATCACAAATTGTGCTAAACATTAGACCTTCAAAAGAAGAAACGAAAAGAGTTATTGCACGTTTGAAAGAAATTAAAAAAGAAGTAGAAGAAGGTGCAAATTTTAAAATGAAAGCAATTTTATATTCTGACGATCCTGCTGCAACACAAAATAGTGGCTTTTATACCATTGAAAGAAATAGTCCGTTTGTAAAAGAATTTAAAGAGGCTGCTTTTAGTATGGATGAGGGGGAAATATCCGAGCCATTTAAATCTGATTTTGGTTATCATATATTAATTGTTGAAAAAGTTAAAGGTAAAGAAAGAGATGTTCGCCATATTTTAATGCAACCAAAAGCAGATGATGATGCCAATGCCATAGTTAAAGATTCATTAGTGAAATATCGAGATGATATTTTGAAGCTTAAAATAACTTTTGAAGAAGCTGTTTTAAAATACTCTGAAGACAAGAATACAAGGCAAAGTAATGGAATATTGATGAATCCTGTTTCAGGAGATACACATTTTGATCTAACTAGGATGGATCCAGAATTATATGCAAAAGTTAGTAATTTAAAAGAAGGCGAAATAAGTGCTGTATTTTATGAAGAAACTAGGCAGGGTAAAAAAATGTTTAAATTTATTTTGTTAAAAAGTAAAACAGAAGCGCATACAGCAGATATTGCTATGGACTATGTGAAAATTCAGGATTTGGCCTTACAGAAAAAAAAGACAGAAGCTATTGAAAAATGGTCTTCTGAAAAAATAAAAGAAACTTATATAAAATTAAATGAGGTCTATTCAAATTGTGAATTTGAAAGTAATTGGGCAAAAAAGTAATCTATATCAATGTCTGACGTAAATAAAATCAATGATCTTGTAAAAAACTTTACATTATTAAAAGAAGAAATTGCAAAGATAATAATTGGTCAGCATGATGCTGTGAACCATGTTTTACTATCTATACTTTGTGGTGGTCACTCTTTGCTAATTGGAGTTCCTGGATTGGCAAAAACGCTACTGGTGAATACCGTTGCTCAAGCTTTGGGTTTAGATTTTAAACGAATTCAGTTTACACCAGATTTAATGCCTTCAGATATTTTAGGCAGCGAAATACTAGATGAAAATCGTCATTTTAAATTTATTAAAGGCCCAATATTTTCAAATATTATATTGGCCGATGAAATAAATAGAACACCTCCTAAAACACAAGCGGCCTTATTAGAAGCCATGCAAGAAAAATCGGTTACCGTTGCTGGGCATCATTTTAAATTAAATTTACCATTTTTTGTGTTAGCAACGCAAAACCCGATAGAACAGGAAGGAACATATCCTTTACCAGAAGCACAATTAGATAGGTTTATGTTTTCTATTTATTTAGATTACCCAACCTTTGAGGAAGAAGTTTTGATTGCTAAAAGCACTACCAATGATGATAATATTAAAGTAAACCCAATATTTAAGTCACAAGACATTATTGATTATCAACATTTAATTCGACGTATTCCTATTGCCGATAATGTGGTTGAGTATGCGGTAAATTTATCAACAAAAACTAGACCTAATTCAAATAATGCCCCCGAAATAGTTAAAAATTATATAGATTGGGGAGCCGGACCTAGAGCATCACAGAATTTAGTTTTAGCGGCTAAGGCCTATGCTGCCATCAATGGGAAGTTTTCTCCTGATATTGAGGATGTACAAGCAGTAGCACAAGGTATTTTAAATCACCGTATTGTAAAAAACTACAAGGCTGAAGCTGAAGGTGTTACTGAAAGTCAAATAATCAAATCGCTTTTATAATTATTGTATATTTCCAAATACAATCTTATAAATTTCTATTTCCATTTAATCAATATAATAATGCAAAATACTTGTTGTTAAAATAATATAATGTTTGTATATTTGCAGCCCTTTTGAGCGAAAACAGATTATCAAAAAGGTAAGTTAAAATAATATAAATTTCTCTTCTGTGTTTTATTCGTGTAGTAATCTGTAAAACAAGAAGATACAAAATTTTAAGACATATGTCTAAACTACAAGAAAAAATTGATTTATACACTGGTGTTGCTGAAAAACTAGATGTAAAAATTGAAGCAGATTTATTTAAATTGGTAACAAAAGGTTTAGGACCATCAATTTACAAAGAAGATGCTGAATTAGTATCCTGCTCAGAAAAATCTGAATTAGAAACTGTAAAGAAAAACTTCCTGATTAAAAAATTATCTCTCAAAGATGATGAGAAATTAGATGCAGCTATTCAATCAGTTTGTGAAAAAATGGGTACTTCCAATAAAAAGAAATACAGAGCAATTTTTTATTATTTATTGGTAAAAGAATTAGGTGCAGAAGCAAATTATGAAGTTGTTGATGAAAAAGTAAAAGCAGCTCCTAAAGCAAAAAAAGAAACGAAAAAGGAAGTCCAAAAGGACGTAAAAACTAAGGTAGTTAAAAAGGCTGCCAAAGTAAAAAAAGAAATTAAAAAAGAAGTGGTAGAAGAAAAAGTTGTGGTAGAAAAGGTAGCAGAAGAAAAAGAAATTGCTATTGAAGCTATAGTGGAAACTGTTGTTGAAACTAAAGTAGATCCAAAAGAATTTTTAAATGATTTCGATTGGCAAAAATATGAAGAAGGTATTGAAGCTGTTGATCAAAATAAATTAGATGAATTTGATAAAGCTCTAGAGAATACAGTTGGTTTTGTTGAAGAACGTCAGGTAATTGATGGTACGGTTATAAGATTAACAGATCGCGAGGCAATTATCGATATCAATTCTAAATCTGAAGGTGTTATTTCATTAAACGAATTTAGATATAATCCTAGTTTAAAAGTTGGAGATGTTGTTGAAGTTAAAGTTGATAAACTAGAAGATAGCACAGGTCAATTGGTTTTGTCTCATAGAAAGGCTAGAGTTATCAAGGCTTGGGATAGAGTTAATAAAGCACATGAAACACAAGAAATTGTTACTGGATATGTAAAATGTAGAACTAAAGGTGGAATGATCGTTGATGTATTTGGTATTGAAGCATTCTTACCAGGTTCTCAAATTGATGTAAAACCAATTAGAGATTACGATCAGTTTGTTGATAAAAATATGGAATTCAAAGTGGTTAAAATTAATCATGAATTCAAAAACATAGTAGTTTCGCATAAAGCGTTAATCGAAGCTGATTTAGCAGAACAGAAAAAAGAAATTATTGGTCAATTAGAAAAAGGTCAAGTATTAGAAGGTGTTGTTAAAAACATTACTTCTTATGGTGTATTTGTTGATCTTGGTGGTGTTGATGGCTTGTTTCATATTACGGATTTATCATGGAGTAGAATAAATCACCCAAGTGAAATCGTTGAATTAGATCAAAAATTAAATGTTGTTATTTTAGATTTCGATGATGAGAAAACTAGAATCCAATTAGGTTTAAAACAATTGAGCAAACACCCATGGGAAGCATTAGATGAAAATCTAAAAATTGGTGATAAAATAAAAGGTAAAGTTGCAATTATTGCAGATTATGGTGCATTTGTTGAAGTTAGTGTTGGTGTTGAAGGCCTTATCCATGTTTCTGAAATGTCTTGGTCAACACATTTACGTTCTGCACAAGATTTTGTAAAAGTTGGTGATGAAGTTGAAGCAGTGATTTTGACTTTAGATCGTGAAGAAAGAAAAATGTCATTGGGAATCAAACAATTACAACCAGATCCTTGGACGGATATCACTACCAAATACCCTGTAGGTTCTAAACATACTGGTACGGTAAGAAACTATACTAATTTCGGTGTTTTTGTTGAACTAGAAGAAGGTATTGACGGATTGGTTTATATTTCTGATCTTTCTTGGACCAAGAAGGTTAAACACCCATCTGATTTTGTAAAAGTTGGTGATAAACTAGAAGTTGAAGTTTTAGAATTGGATGTTGAAGGAAGAAAATTAAACTTAGGTCACAAACAAACTACTGAAAATCCTTGGGATAAACACGAAGAAACATATACTATTGACTCTGTACATAGTGGTGTTGTAAAAGAAATAAATGACAAAGGTGCTATCATTACTTTTGAAGATAGCGTTGAAGCATTTGTTCCTGGTCGTCATATGGAAAAAGAAGACAAGTCTAAAATTGTAAAAGGTGAGACTATTGATTTTAAAGTATTGGAATTCAATAAAGAATACAGAAGATTGGTAGTTTCTCATTCAGCTATTTTTAAAGCACAGGAAGAGAAAAATATCAGAATAGCAAAGAAAAAATCCGATAGTGCTGAAAAATCAACACTTGGAGATTTGGATGTTCTTGCAGAATTAAAAAAGAAAATGGATTCTGGAAAATAACCCAATTCCATTAACATAATTTTAACCGTTCCTATTTTGATTTATTCTAAATTTGAACGGTTTTTTTATTGCTTAATTTCAAGGTTAAAGTATATTTGTGAATCTTAAAAATTAATTATGACATTAATAAAATCAATCTCAGGAATTAGAGGTACAATTGGTGGTAAAATCAATAATAATTTAACACCAATTGACGCTGTAAAGTTTGCTTCGGCTTATGGTGTTTGGGTTAAAAACAGAAATAATAATAAATCAGATATCACTGTTGTAATAGGTAGGGATGCTCGAATATCAGGTAAAATGATTAGTAGCTTGGTGTCAAATACCCTAGTGGGATTGGGAATAAATATAATAGACCTTGGCTTATCTACTACTCCTACGGTTGAGATTGCCGTAACTTTAGAAAATGCTGATGGTGGAATAATTATCACAGCATCACACAACCCAAAACAATGGAATGCCCTTAAATTATTAAATGAAAGAGGCGAATTTTTAAATGGTGAAGAAGGAAATAAAATTTTGAATATTGCAGAAAATAACGATTTTGATTTTGCCCAAGTAGATGATTTAGGAACTTATAAAAAAAAGAAAAACTATATCAATATTCATATAGATGAAGTATTGCAATTAGAATTGGTAGATGTTGAAGCCATCAAAAAAGCGAAATTTAAAGTCGTAGTTGATGCAGTTAATTCGACGGGCGGTATTGCAATTCCAAATTTATTAAAAAAATTAGGGGTAACCTGTGTTGAACTTTATTGTGAGCCTAATGGTGATTTTCCTCATAACCCTGAACCTCTAGCCGAGCATTTAACAGAAATTTCTAAATTGGTAGTTAAAGAAAATGCAGATCTTGGTATTGTTGTAGATCCCGATGTTGATAGATTGGCTCTAGTTAATGAAGATGGCAGCATGTTTGGTGAAGAATATACTTTGGTCGCTTGTGCGGATTATGTATTGTCTAAAACAGCCGGAAACACAGTTTCAAACCTTTCCTCATCAAGAGCATTAAGAGATATCACCCAAAAACATAATGGAACTTATCAGGCTAGTGCTGTTGGAGAAGTAAATGTGGTTGATTTAATGAAAAATAATAATGCAATAATTGGAGGGGAAGGTAACGGTGGTATAATTTACCCAGCATCACATTACGGTAGAGATTCATTGGTTGGTGTTGCTTTATTTTTAACACATTTGGCAAAATCAAAATTAAGCTGTAAAGCATTACGCGATTCGTATCCTAGTTATTTTATGAGCAAGAACAAAATAGAATTAACTCCAGATTTAGATGTAGATCTGATCTTACAAAAGATGGCAGAAAAGTATAAAAATGAGCAAATAAGTACTATTGATGGAGTGAAAATTGATTTTGAAAAAGAATGGGTACATTTGCGAAAATCAAATACCGAACCTATTATTAGAATATATACAGAAAGCAATTCGCAAGTAAATGCAAATAATTTGGCAAAAATCATTATGAAGGAAATTGCAGCAATTGCAAACCTTTAATTTAAATTTATAATTAAATGAACAATTCTTTAGAGCTTTATTTCAATAAATTTCGTGAGAACATAATAGGAGTAGAGCAATCATTTCCATCTCCTTTTGGTGAACAAAAAATGGTTTATGCAGATTGGACTGCAAGTGGTAGATTATACAGACCAATTGAAGAAAGAATGTTAAATGATTTTGGGCCATTTGTAGCCAATACGCATACAGAAACTACCTTTTCAGGATCGGCAATGACTATGGCGTATCATGAATCAAGAAAAATTATAAAAAAACATGTTAATGCCAACCCAGATGATGTATTGATTACTGAGGGTACGGGTATGACTGGTGTGGTTAACAAGTTTCAACGGATTTTAGGTCTTCGAATTCCTGATAATTTAAAAGAATATACTTCTATTCCAAATGAAAAAAAACCGATAGTATTTATTACACATATGGAGCATCATTCTAATCAAACTTCCTGGTTAGAAACCATAGCGGATGTTGAAATTATTCCATTTGATGAGATGGGCATGGTAAATATCGAAAGTTTACATGGTTTGTTAGATAAATATAAGGATAGAACATTAAAAATAGCTGCTATCACCGCCTGTTCTAATGTAACTGGTATACAGCCAGATTATTATAAAATAGCTAAAATAATGCATCAAAATAATGGGGTTTGTTTTATTGACTACGCCTGCTCTGCTCCTTATGTAAAAATTGATATGCACCCGGAAGATAAAGAGGCGTATTTGGATGCTATTTTCTTTTCACCACATAAATTTTTAGGAGGCCCTGGTTCTTCGGGCGTACTAATATTTAGTAAAAAACTATATCATAATATGGTACCGGATAATCCTGGTGGAGGAACTGTAAACTGGACAAACCCTTGGGGTGAACATAGTTATTTAGAAGATATTGAGTTACGTGAAGATGGTGGTACACCTGGATTTTTACAATCTATTCGAATTGCTTTGGCGATTCAATTAAAAGAAAAAATGGGTGTCCAAAACATTCACGATAGAGAAGAGGAGATCAACAAAGAGATTTTTAAAAGATTAAAACCAGTACATAACTTAAACATATTAGCGGAAAGACATGAAAAAAGATTGGGAGTTTTTTCTTTTTATATCAACGATTTACATTTTAATTTAGGAGTTAAAATCTTGAATGACAGATTTGGAATCCAAACAAGGGGAGGCTGTTCATGCGCAGGTACTTATGGTCATTTTTTACTACATGTTGACCGACAAACATCGCATGATTTGATTGAAAAAATTGCAGATGGTTGTTTGTTAGATAAACCGGGATGGATTAGAATGTCTATCCATCCAACCACAACAAATAAAGAAGTTGATTTTATTTGTGATAGCATTATCGCTATGGCGGAAAACTTTAAAGGTTGGGAAAAAGAATACCAATATAACGATATGACTAATGAATTTGTTTATAAAGGTTTTCAATCCAAAGAAAAAGAATTGGTAGATAAATGGTTTAATAAATAATCTGGGCTTAACTTGAAGCAAAGCCCAGATTTATAATTAATTTTTAATTGCAGAACTCTTCAACATTTTTAATAAATAAGTATATTGAAGACTAGTTGAAAAGGCCTTTTGTTCATTCGTAACACCCGATCCATGTCCACCTTCGGTGTTCTCAAAATAAAAGAAATCATGATTTTGCTCTTCCATCTTGGCTGCCATTTTTCTTGCATGAGCCGGATGTACTCGGTCATCATGTGTTGTTGTAGTAAAAAATACTTTAGGATATTCTTTTGATTTTGATAAATTTTGATAAGGTGAATACTTCTTAATATATTCCCATTCTTCTGGTATATCTGGATTGCCAAATTCACCCATCCAGCTTGCTCCGGCAAGTAATTTATTATATCGTTTCATGTCTAATAGTGTATTATACTGAAATAGGTTGACCTTTTTTAAGGTTTAATTTCTCATCTAAA
>CAYPHN010000128.1:0-9294 GCA_964410265.1 uncultured Flavobacteriaceae bacterium
GGTTTAAAAATTTAACGGAGTTACAGGCAAAAAGAAAGAGTGAGAAACCCGAAAAGCTAAGTGTATTGAGTATATACAGGTGTAACAACAAATATAATTGGAGTTGTTGGTTTTGTATTTGCCTTAATCAAATTTACCAGTAAGAGAAAAGGAAAAAGCGTTGTTAATTAAATTTGATTTAATTCATTTTTTTGATTGATGCCAATACAGGAAAATGATCACTAAACCCTCCTAAATGCCATTTACCGATAAAGGTTCGTTTAGGAGAACCTTTTCTTTTGCCCTTTGGTTCCTGTAAAAAAAAATCATCAAAAATTTGAGTTGTTAATAATTTGAATTTCAAATTTTTATCGTTAAACATGGCTTTATTAAAAATAATCTGATCAAACAGATACCATTTTCCATGATATTTAACGGAGCCCTTATTTTTTTCGTGTAATTCATTCATTGGATTATAAAGGTCTGGATTCATTAAATGGTTTTTTATACTATTGCTATTTGGGTCATCATTAAAATCTCCCATAATAATGATTTTCGGATTTTCATTTTCACTATGAATCTCGGTTATAATCTCTTGCACTAATTTTGCCGCCTTTATTCTTTTCTTATCGGATGATTTAACACCCCCATTTCTTGATGGCCAATGATTGATTATGATAAAAACAGGTTCGTTAAAAAGTTTCCCTGAAATTAATAAAATATCTCTTGTAAAATCTCTATTATTCTGATCATCTGTTAAGTACAAGGTGTAGGTGTTTGAAAAAGACAATTCAAAGTGCTCTTTTTGGTAAAGAAAAGCAACATCAATACCGCGTTCATCCGGCGAGTTGTAATGCACAAAATCATAATGATAAGGATTTAATTTTTCGGTAGCAATCAAATCCAACAAACAGGTTTCATTTTCAATTTCAGCCAATCCTATAAAAATAGGTGGCAGTTTAGACGTTTTTAATCCTATTTTAGAAATTACATTACTTAAATTTTGAATTTTTCTTTGATAACGATCCTTATTCCATTGATATTCACCGTCTGGTGTATAATCCTTGTCCAATGTAAATTTATCATGAACTGTATCAAAAAGATTTTCAACATTATAAAATGCAATTGAAAAAGTATTGATCATAACCCAGTTTAAAATATTTACCGAAAATAATGAATAATAGACTAATACAATAAAAATAAGGATTGTAAATTTGCTGTATGATAGAAAAAAGAAATTCAAATATTGAAGATGTAGTTTTGATTGGTGTTATTACTGGGCAACAAAATGAAGAGAAATCAAAAGAATATTTAGACGAATTAGAATTTTTAACTTTTACAGCGGGAGGAAAAGTAAAAAAGCGTTTTACGCAAAAGTTAGATTTTCCAAACCCAAAAACTTTTATAGGCAAAGGAAAATTGGATGAAGTTAAAAGGTTTATTAAAGATAACAATATTAGTACTATTATTTTTGATGATGAATTAATGCCTTCACAATTAAGAAATATTGAAAAAATAGTGGAAACCAAAGTGTTGGATAGAACGAACTTAATTCTAGATATTTTTGCCCAAAGAGCACAAACTTCGTATGCTCGAACCCAGGTTGAATTAGCCCAATGTCAGTATTTATTACCTCGTTTAACAAGAATGTGGACGCACTTAGAAAGACAAAAAGGAGGGATTGGTTTAAGAGGGCCTGGTGAAACCGAAATTGAAACTGATCGTAGGATTATTCGAGATAAGATTTCTTTATTAAAAAAGAAATTGAAAATTATTGACAAGCAAATGGCGGTTCAAAGAAAGAATCGAGGAAAAATGGTTCGTGTTGCCTTAGTTGGCTATACCAATGTTGGTAAATCAACTTTGATGAATGTGATTAGTAAAAGTGAAGTTTTTGCTGAGAATAAATTGTTTGCTACTCTCGATACAACGGTAAGAAAGGTTGTAATTAAAAATATCCCTTTTTTATTAACAGATACTGTTGGATTTATTAGAAAATTACCAACACAACTTATAGAGTCGTTTAAATCGACCTTAGATGAAGTTCGTGAAGCTGATTTGTTATTGCACGTTGTTGATATCGCCCATTCTAATTTTGAAGATCATATCGCCTCTGTAGATAAAATTATTGCTGAGATCACATTGGAAAAAAATAAAAAAGCAATACCAACTATTATGGTTTTTAATAAAATCGACAAATATACCCATGAAACTATTGATGAGGATGATTTAGTTACAGAAAAAACCAAGGCACATTATACTTTAAATGAATGGGAAGAAACATGGATGTCGAAAATGAAAAACAATTGTATTTTTATTTCGGCATTGAATAAGGAAAATATTGATGAATTTAAAGTAATGGTTTTTGAAGAAGTTAAAAAAATTCATATTACACGATTCCCATATAATGACTTTTTATATCAGGAATATGAAGAGGAATAATTCTTAATTATTTTTCTCCTCTGTGTCTTTTTGCCCTAATTTCCCACATTTTTCTTGCGAGATTTTGTAAATCTTCATGACCATCACTTTCATCAACAATTTCAAGTCCTAAAAGGGTTTCAATAACATCTTCTTGAGTTACAATACCACTAAGAGAGCCAAATTCATCAACTACCAAGGCAATATGTTCATGCTTGTTAATCAATATATCAAAAAGTGGTTTAATCTGAGCTTCTCTGTGGGTAATTATAATTTTTCTTCGAATTGTTTTTAATTCTTTATTCCCATTTCCGTTTATTATTGCTTCCAAGACTTGATCTTTTAAAATATAACCAGTAATATCGTCAGTAGAGTTTTCAAAAACGGGAATTCTTGAAAATTTAAAATTTGGATTGGCATCGTAAAAATTTTGAATTTTCATGTTTTCTGAAGCTGTATTCATTACAGTTCTTGGAGTCATAATGTCTTTTACCTGTATCTTTTTAAAATCTATAATATTTTTAATAATATTACTTTCCGATTCTTGAAAAACACCTTCTTCTTTTGCAATATCAGCCATGGCATGAAAATCTTCTCTACTAACAATTGTTCCATGAGAGTTTTTACCAACTAATTTTGTTGTGAGTTCTAGCAGCCATAAAATTCCGGTGATTTTTAATGGAAAGATCAATAATGTAATTGCTTTAGCAGAAAAATTTGCCAGTTGTTTCCAATAACTTGCCCCAATCGATTTCGGAATTATTTCTGATATTATTAAAATCAATAATGTCATTACCGCAGAAACTATACCCACAGCATTATTACCAGAACCGAATGTTTTTTCGGCCTGAACACCAACCATAATCGCACCAACAGTATGTGCAATTGTATTTACCGTTAAAATTGCTATTAAAGGCTTATTTACATCCTTTTTTAAATTCTTAAGCGTATTGGCATATGCTTTGCCTTCCCTACTTTTAATAGTTATAAAAGTTGGTGTAATACTTAATAAAACAGCCTCAAGAATAGAACACAAAAAAGAAAATCCAATTGAGATTACAGCGTAAAGCAACAATAATGGCATAATGAATAAGATATTTAGCTAAGATATAAAAAAAGCAATCATTATATTGAAGCTTTAACCTTAAATATTGTTTAGAATAGATATATAACAAATAAAGCTTTCTGTAAATCAGAAAGCTTTATTGTTAATTTTATAAGAAAGTTAAAATTATTCAAAATTAAAGTTTAATCCAAATAACCAATACGATTGTAATTTGTTATCAATAGTATTAAACGTTGCATTGGGATCTGTTGCTTGAATAAAATTTAAAGCTTCTTGCTTGTTTTTTCTTAGTCCGAAATCAAACCCTAAACCAAAATTTTTCCATAAAGTATATGCTATGGTATTGGTCCATGTAAAATTTGAGTAATTAGATGTTTCATAGCTTTGAAATAAAGAAAGGTTGGTTTTGAAATTAAAACCTCCAAATTTCTTAGCATAATCGGCAACAATTTTTGCACCTAACGAAGAGTTATAATTATTATCACCACTACTAAAAACAAAATTGTAATTTAAGGGATGAATAACAATTAGTAAGTCTTTTAATGGAGTCCATGTAATACCAATACCTAAGTCTAAAAATCCTGGATTATTAAAATTTTGAACTAGAGTTGAACGATATTCACCAAGTGCTGAAGCAGCAATTTTTTTATTTAAATTATAACCATATAAAGAAGAAAGTGTAAAAATGTCGGTCGCTACTTCATAATTAGAGTTGTCAGAATTATCATCTTTATTATCAAACTTTACCCAACCTACGTTAATATTCGTATAGTTTTTCCAGAAAAACTTATCTTCGATTAAATCCGCCCTTGCATTTAGATTTATACCAAAGTTTCCTACAGAAGAATTAGGAATTTCTTTGGAGTACCAATTATTAAAACCAGAAACATTTCCTCCAATAGTCCCAAAGATTTTAAACCTCCATCCAGGAATACCGTCAATTTCACTTTGAATGGCGTCTACTTTACCTTGAAGCACTTTAATAGAGTCTTTTTTTACAGATTGTTTTGCAATTAATTCTACTTTGTTCTGCGCCTGCATACTTGTCAAGCCAAAGATTAAAGTAGCTATAAATAATATTTTTTTCATTTGAGTTAGTTTTGGGTTGGTTTTGGGTTGCAAAAATACAATTTTTTTAAAACCGATTGAGTTAATTTGTTATCATATGTAAAAAGAACCCAAAATGTAAGATTTTACGAAGTCACGATTTAAAATATTTTTCTAAATTATCGTAAGTCATCAATCCAATATCAATATATCCTTTTGCAATTGCTTTGTTCTTGATTGCAATAATTAATTCTTTTACATCAATATTGTTATTATAAAAAGATGTTTTAAAAAGATGTTTTACAGATAAAAGCCAATTTAATTGTTCCGGTGGTAACAATTGAATTTTATTATTTAAATTTTCCATACAATAAGCTTCATCAATTGATTTATGTTTCTTCGTTACAATAGCCCGTTATTTTTTGATATACAGTAACTTATTGATATTCATGTATTTAATTCTTAATTCAACATTCATAACTCAAAATTACTAGAAGTGTTGTAGATATTTAATCGCTAGAATTCTATATAGTTAATGGCTTCCTAATAAAAAAGTCAACATAGAAAAGTATAATTTTTTAAGTCATTTTAAATGAGGATTTTATATACTGAAAATAGTAGGGTGGCTAATAATAGAATAAAAATTGAAACAATTTTATCTATAGAATGGATTATTTTTTGCTTTTAAATAGAGGTACATTAGAACATGCCTCTCCATACATGATACTTTTGGTAACAGGAATTAATTTAGACACAAGTTGCGTATAAATAGTTTCTGGGATCGGTTTGCTTGCACAACCTTTTATAATGATTGGTTTTCCATGAAACTCTTCTAAAGAAAGGTTATTAATAATATCTTGAAATATTGAGGTTTCTAATTGTTCTATATTTCCTACGATAATTTTTTTTGCAAAAGGGCTTAAAGAAACCGTGATTAGCAAATATGCCCACGACGGAATTATAGCTTCTGTAGAGCAGTATATTGCAACATATTTATCTTGGTAAGCTTCCCATTGATAATCTTTAATAAAAGCTCTAAAATCTTTTTCTTTTAAAATTTGTTCGGCAAAAAGCCACTTTTTAATATCCAATAAAACCCTATCCCCATCAGGGTAAAAATCTTCTAAGTCAATAGTAATCAACTTGCTATCTGCAATTCTATTTTTAATTTCGCCTGACATAAAAAGTTCTTTATCTATTATTATAATTTTAAAAGATTTATGTTTCGATTATGATTACTATTTAATCACAAAATCTTTGTAGTAGAGTTATAAGAAGCCTAACTCTAATTTAGCTTCTTCACTCATCATATCTTGTGTCCATGCTGGATCAAAAGTAATTTCAACTTCAGCGCCATTTACCTCTTCAATAGTTTTAACTTTTTCTTCTACTTCCATTGGGAGCGTCTCGGCAACCGGACAATTTGGAGATGTTAAAGTCATCAATATTTTAACATCCCGATCTTCATTTACAAAAACATCGTAAATCAAACCAAGTTCATAAATATCGACAGGAATTTCAGGATCGAAAATAGTTTTTATAACCTCCACGATTTTTTCGCCCAAAGCATTTTTATCTAAAGTATTCATTTTGTCTCTTTAAAATCATTCTAAATAAGGCAAAGATACTGCAATGTATATATATGACAAAATAATACTTTAGAGATTAATTATTTTTTAATTGAAAAGCCAACGCATACAGTTTTAATTGTTTTACCATAGAGACCAAACCATTGGCTCGAGTTGGGGAAAGGTGTTCTTTTAAACCAATTTTATCAATAAAATAAGGTTCGGCATCTAAAATTTCTATTGGTGTTTGATTTGAATAAATTCTTAATAACAAAGCGATAATTCCTTTAGTTAAAATTGCATCACTATCTGCAGTGAAAATAAGCGTTTCATTAATATATTCTGCATGCAGCCAAACCTTTGACTGACATCCTTTTATTAAATTATCATCGGTTCTATTTGCTTCATTAATCAAGGGTAAAGATTTACCGCTTTCAATAATATATTCATATCGTTCCATCCAATCATCAAATAGTTCAAACTCCTCAATAATTTCTTAAACTTATTTTTGCAAAAATACGTAAATAGTTATTACATGGGAAAACTTTTAATTGTTGGTACAGTTGCTTTTGACGCTATTGAAACCCCATTTGGAAAAACCGATAAAATATTAGGTGGTGCAGCTACTTATATAGGCTTATCTGCTTCGCAGTTTGGTGTAGATTTAGGAATTGTTTCTATTGTTGGTGGTGATTTTCCACAAAAATATCTAGATATGTTCCATAATAAAAACATTGATACGGCTGGTATTGAAGTAAAAAAGGAAGGAAAGACCTTTTTTTGGAGCGGAAAATATCACAATGATTTAAACACTAGAGATACCTTAATAACCGATTTAAATGTATTGGCAGATTTTAATCCGGTTGTACCTGAAAACTTTAAGGACTGTGATTTTTTGATGCTAGGAAACTTACACCCAGAGGTTCAAATGTCAGTAATAAATCAAATTCCAAAACGACCAAAATTAGTAGTTTTAGATACGATGAATTTTTGGATGGACAACACCATGGATACCTTACTAAAAGTTATTAAAAAAATAGATGTGATTACGATAAATGATGAGGAAGCACGACAATTAAGTGGTGAATATTCTTTAGTTAGAGCAGCACAAAAAATCCACAAAATGGGGCCAAAATATGTTGTGATTAAAAAAGGTGAACACGGCGCTTTATTATTCAACAATGGCAAAGTGTTTTTTGCACCTGCATTGCCCTTAGAAGAAGTTTTTGATCCAACTGGTGCAGGCGATACTTTTGCTGGAGGGTTTATTGGCTATTTGGCAAATACTCTAGATATTTCGTTTGAGAACATGAAAAGGGCTGTTATTTACGGTTCGAATCTTGCTTCATTTTGCGTTGAAAAATTTGGAACAGAAAGAATGGTAGATCTCAGCAAAGAAGAAATTCAAAATCGATTAAAACAATTTAAAGAATTAACTCAATTTGAAATAGAGTTAAATTAACAACAATGTTTTTTAAAACATTAACATTATGAGTGACTCGATTAAACATGAATGTGGAATTGCCTTAGTAAGATTGCTAAAACCAATTCAATATTATAAAGATAAATACGGAACCGCTTTTTACGGCATCAATAAAATGTATTTATTGATGGAGAAGCAACATAATCGGGGTCAGGATGGTGCAGGTTTTGCCAGTATAAAATTTGATGTAAAACCAGGCACAAGGTATATAAGTAGGGTTAGATCCAATGAACAGCAACCTATACAAGATGTATTTGCCATTATTAATAAACGCCTAAATAGTGTATTACAAGAAAACCCTGATAAAGTAAATGATATACAATGGCAAATTGAAAATATGCCCTATGTAGGTAATTTGTTTTTAGGTCATGTACGCTATGGAACTTTTGGTAAAAACAGCATTGAAAGTGTACATCCTTTTTTAAGACAAAACAATTGGAAACATAAAAACTTAATCGTCGCTGGTAATTTTAATATGACCAATTCTAATGAAATTTTACAGGAATTAATTGAATTGGGGCAGCATCCAAAAGAAAATACAGATACGGTGACCATCATGGAAAAAATTGGCCATTTTTTAGATGATGAGGTATTGGATTTGTACTATAAATTTAAACAGAAAGGGATTAGTAAAAAGGATGCTTCTCCTTTAATTGCCAAAGAGTTAAATATTCAAAAAATATTATATAGAGCTTCAAAAAATTGGGATGGAGGTTACGCTATGGCTGGGTTAATTGGTCATGGAGATGCATTTGTATTGCGTGATCCAGCAGGAATTAGACCTGCGTTTTATTACCAAGATGATGAAGTTGTTGTTGTTGCTTCTGAACGCCCTGTGATACAAACTGTTTTTAATGTTGACATAGATAAAGTAAAAGAAATTGAACGAGCGCATGCCTTAATTATTAAAAAGGATGGGACGGTTAAAACCGAACAAGTTATGGAGCAACTGCCAAATAAGGCATGTTCATTTGAGCGTATATATTTTTCAAGAGGAGGTGATGCTTCTATTTATAAAGAACGAAAAACCTTGGGAAAATTAATATTTCCAAAGGTTTTAGAAAGTATAAAAAACGATATGAAAAATACTGTTTTTTCATTTATTCCAAATACTGCCGAGACCTCCTTTTATGGCATGTCTGAAGCCGCAGAAGATTATTTAAATCAGCATAAACTAGAAACAATTTTAAAAGGAAATAAAAATATTTCGGCAAAGAAATTAAACGAAATATTATCTGAAAGACCCAGAATTGAAAAAATAGCGATCAAAGATGCCAAACTTAGAACTTTTATTGCTGATGATAATAGTCGTGATGATTTGGTTGCTCATGTTTACGATGTAACTTATGGCGTGGTAAAACCTACAGATAATTTAGTAATTATTGATGATAGTATTGTAAGAGGTACCACTTTGAAAAAAAGTATCATTAAAATTTTAGATAGACTTGGACCAAAAAAAATAGTAATTGTTTCTTCTGCGCCCCAAATTCGATACCCTGATTGTTATGGAATTGATATGGCTAGATTAGAAGAATTTATTGCCTTTAAGGCAACATTGGCTTTATTAAAAGATACCAATCAATATCATATTATTGATGAGGTATATCAAAAATGTACCGCTAATGCAGATGGTGAGAACACCGAAAATTATGTAAAAGCAGTTTATGCACCATTTTCGGCAGAGCAAATTTCTGATAAAATTGCCGAATTATTAAAAACAAAAGATATTA
>CAYPHN010000129.1:0-9182 GCA_964410265.1 uncultured Flavobacteriaceae bacterium
TTATCATCATTTCTAACATATCCCACATTTCTTGAGGTATTTTTTCCAACATATTAAATTGACCTGCACCTTGCAACCATTCACCTCCATCAATAGTTATAACTTCACCATTGATATATGATGAGAAATCAGACATTAAATAGGCTGCCAAATTTGCTAATTCTTGATGCTCACCAAGCCTTCTTAATGGAATCTTCTTTTTCATATCAAATTGATCCTTGAGTTCCCCTGGTAACAACCTATCCCAAGCTCCTTTTGTAGGAAATGGACCTGGTGCTATAGCATTAAAGCGCATACCATATTTAGCCCATTCAACTGCAAGTGATCTTGTTAATGCCAATACGCCTGCTTTCGCTGTCGCGGAAGGTACCACGTAAGCTGAACCAGTCCACGCATAAGTAGTTACAATATTTAAAACTGTAGCTCTCTTTTGTTTTATATCTATCCAATGCTTACCAAAAGCCAGGGTACAGTTTTTTGTTCCTTTTAACACAATGTCTATAATAGTATCAAATGCATTTGCAGATAATCTTTCTGTTGGACTTATAAAGTTTCCAGCTGCATTGTTTAGCAATCCATCTACTTTTCCAAATTCTTTTAAAGTTGTTGCCAACATGGCTTCCACTTGATCATAATGACGAACGTCACATTGCACAGCCAGTACCTTACCCCCAGTTTTTTCTTCTAATTCCTTAGCAGTTTTTTCTAATCTATCTAAATTTCTTGAGCTAATAACAACTTTAGCTCCAAGCTCTAAAAAGTAAGTTGTCATTGCCTTACCAAGGCCACTTCCGCCACCAGTTACAACAATTACGTTACCTTTTAAAGACCCTTCTTTTAACATAGGTTTATTAAATTGCGTCATGTTTATTTTGTTTTGTGTAAAAATACATTTTAAATTGTTAAAAAGTAAATGAAATTGTTAAGTTTTTTTCATAATCAGGCTTGCCAGAACTAAAACTCTTTGTATATTTGCCGGACTTTTAAAGAAAAATAGGTACACCCAATTATAAAGATATTTAGAAATGAAAAGAACATTCCAACCATCAAAAAGAAAGAGAAAAAACAAACACGGATTTAGAGAGAGAATGTCTAGTGTAAATGGTAGAAAAATCTTAGCTCGAAGAAGAGCGAAAGGTAGGCATAAGGTTTCTGTATCGTCTGAACCAAATCACAAAAAATAATATGGTGTTTGATTTAAAATATACAAGGTGTTACTTTTATTAGTAACACCTTTTTTTATATCTAAATTTTAATAATTATAAAATAAATAATCAATAACTATTATACAATTTGTTAACTTTACTTTTTTTTAAAACATTTATAAAATGCCAAAAAATACATCATTAAAATCGATTTTAATAATTGGTTCTGGACCAATTGTAATTGGACAAGCATGTGAATTTGATTATGCTGGTACACAAGCAATACGCTCTTTGCGTGAAGAAGGTATTGAAGTGATATTAATCAATTCAAATCCCGCTACAATAATGACAGATCCACAAACTGCTGATTATGTGTATTTAAAGCCGCTTACAACAAAATCTATAATCGAAATTTTAAAAAAACACGATAATATTGATGCCGTTCTACCTACTATGGGAGGTCAAACCGCACTTAATTTATGTATTGAAGCTCAAGATAAAGGTATTTGGGAAGACTTTAATATTCAGTTGATAGGAGTTGATGTTGAAGCAATTAAGGTTACAGAAGATAGAGAATTATTTAGAAAGTTGATGGTTGATATTGGTATTCCAATGGCTCCTCAGGCAACAGCAACTTCATTTTTAAAAGGAAAAGAAATTGCTCAAGAATTTGGTTTCCCATTAGTGATTCGATCTTCATTTACTTTAGGAGGTGCAGGAGCGGGAATCGTTTACAACAAAGAAAAATTTGACGAAATGTTAAGTCATGGCTTAGAGATTTCACCCATTCATGAGGTGATGATAGATAAAGCACTGTTGGGCTGGAAAGAGTATGAATTAGAGTTACTACGAGACAGTAATAACAACGTTGTTATTATTTGCGCCATTGAAAATATGGATCCAATGGGTATTCATACTGGTGATTCTATTACTGTAGCACCTGCAATGACTTTGAGTGATACTACTTATCAAAAAATGCGTGACATGGCAATTCATATGATGCGATCAATAGGAGATTTTGCAGGAGGATGTAATGTGCAGTTTGCAATTTCTCCAGACGTTAAAGAAAATATTATTGCGATTGAAATTAATCCAAGGGTTTCACGTTCATCAGCATTAGCTTCAAAAGCAACAGGGTATCCTATTGCAAAAGTGGCGGCTAAATTAGCATTAGGTTATCATTTAGATGAATTGAATAACCAAATTACAAAAACAACATCTGCTTTATTTGAGCCAACCTTAGATTATGTAATTGTAAAAATTCCTCGCTGGAACTTTGATAAGTTTGAAGGTTCTGATAGAACTTTAGGAATACAAATGAAATCTGTTGGAGAAGTAATGGGAATTGGACGTTCGTTTCAAGAAGCATTGCATAAAGCAACCCAATCTCTAGAAATAAAGCGTAATGGTATTGGAGCTGACGGAAAAGGTGAAACAGATTATGATTCGATTATAGAAAAATTAAAGTTTGCAAGTTGGGATCGAGTTTTTGTAATTTATGACGCCATTCGAATGGGAATTTCATTAAGTACCATTCATGATATTACTCGTATCGATATGTGGTTCTTAAAACAATATGAAGAATTATATATATTAGAAAATCAAATAGCAACTTTTACTTTAGATACACTTCCAAAAGATTTATTATTGGAAGCAAAGAAAAAAGGATATGGCGATCGACAAATTGCGCATACTCTAAAATGTTTAGAGAGTCAAGTTTACAATAAACGTCAAGAATTAAATATTAACAGGGTTTATAAATTAGTAGATACTTGTGCTGCAGAATTTGATGCACAAACGCCTTATTACTATTCAACTTTTGAAAGCAATATGATTGTTGACGGTAAAGAGTATGCTGATAATGAAAGTGTTGTTACCAATAAAAAGAAAATAGTGGTACTGGGCTCTGGACCGAATAGAATTGGGCAAGGCATTGAGTTTGATTATTGTTGTGTTCACGGAGTTTTAGCGGCTCGCGAAGCAGGTTATGAAACTATCATGATTAATTGTAATCCTGAAACGGTTTCAACAGATTTCGATATTTCAGATAAATTATATTTTGAGCCTGTTTTTTGGGAGCATATTTATGCCATCATTCAGCATGAAAAACCTGAAGGAGTTATCGTGCAATTAGGA
The DNA here is from genome assembly GCA_964410265.1 of uncultured Flavobacteriaceae bacterium. Lineage (GTDB taxonomy): Bacteria > Bacteroidota > Bacteroidia > Flavobacteriales > Flavobacteriaceae > Lutimonas. Next base: position 3,282 of record CAYPHN010000129.1, read on the forward strand.
GGTCAAACCGCTTTAAAGTTAGCAGAGAAATTAGAGAAACACGGGATTAAGATTATAGGAACAAGTTTTGAAGCTTTAGATTTAGCAGAAGATAGAGGTCGTTTTTCTGAATTACTAACAGATTTAAAAATTCCTTTTCCAGAATTTGGAACTGCAACCACAGCAGAGGAAGCACTTGCAATTGCTGATGATTTACACTTCCCAATTTTAGTAAGACCTTCTTATGTACTTGGAGGTCAAGGGATGAAAATTGTAATTAATAAAGAAGAATTAGAAAAAACCGTAGTTGACTTACATAGAAAAATGCCTGGAAATGTTTTGCTACTAGACCATTATTTAGACGGAGCAATAGAAGCAGAAGCAGATGCTATTTGTGATGCTGATGGCAATGTGTATATCATAGGGATTATGGAACATATTGAACCATGTGGTGTTCATTCTGGTGATTCAAATGCAACCTTACCTCCATTTAATTTAGGGGAGTTTGTAATGCAGCAAATAAAAGATCATACGCATAAAATCGCGATTGCTTTAAAAACAGTAGGTTTAATTAACATTCAATTCGCTGTAAAAGATGATATGGTATATATTATTGAAGCCAACCCAAGAGCATCGAGAACAGTACCTTTTATTGCCAAAGCCTACAAAGAGCCTTATGTAAATTATGCTACAAAAGTGATGTTGGGTGTGAATAAGGTAACGGACTTTGAATTTAAGCCAAGACTAGAAGGCTACGCAATAAAACAACCTGTATTCTCATTTGATAAATTCCCTAATGTGGATAAAAATTTAGGTCCGGAAATGAAATCAACCGGTGAAAGTATCTTATTTATTGATAGCTTAAAAGATGACCAATTTTATGAACTCTATTCAAGAAGGAAAATGTACCTGAGCAAATAGTATATTCGAATTCCTAATTTAGCCCTGATAATAAATTAGGAATTCGATTTATTTTTTGAAATATTAATATCAGACTTTTTGTTAAAAACAATCTGTTATTTCAACCTTTTATTTACTTTGTAATTTGCAATTACAATACCTAAAACTATAAGTATTATACTGTACAGGTGTACTATGGTTATTTTTTCATCTAAAAATAAAAAAGCGAAAAAACCACTAAAAACTGGAAGCAAATAATAAATCACTGCAGATTTAATTACTCCAATTTTAGCTATAGATTTATTCCATAAAATAAAAGCTATAAAAGAAGCAAAAATACCCACATACAATATTGAAAAAATACTAGTGAGATTAAAAGATGTGTTTGGAGTTAATGATTTTTCCCATAAATAAAAAGGGAATAAAAAAATGAGACCTATAACAAATGTTGAAAATTGAAAAGGTATTATTCTTAAATTTTTAGGTTTTGATTTTACCAAAATACTGTAAACAGCAAAAATAAAAGAAGCCAACAACATCCATAAATCACCAATGGAAAAAGTAATGTGTAGAAGAGAACTAAAATCACCTTTAGAAAGCAACAGAACAACCCCGAATAAAACTATTAAAATTCCAATGCTTTTGTTAATCGTAATGGCTTCTTTAAAAAATATTCGAGAAATTATAAGTATAAAGATTGGAAAAGTGATGGATATTAAGGATAAATTAAATGCTGAAGTAGTGTGGCTTGCAATATAAATTAAAGTATTAAATACAGTTACCCCTAAAAGAGCGGTAATCGATAAGTAAAAGCCATATTTTTTAATGATAGGCCATTCGTTAATAATCGATTTTAAGGCAAATGGCAAAAAAACAACAACCGCAACAAACCATCTCCAAAAGGCAATAGTTATTGGCGGTATTGTTTCATTTAAGCCTCTTGCCACAATAAAATTACCAGACCATATTAAAATTGCAAAGACTGCAAATATATACCCAATACTTTGTAGGCTATTATTTTGGTTATTTTTCAATAAAAGGAGTTAATTTTCATGCTTTAAAACAACACCAAAACTTGCAACCCCCATACTGTTTTATTGGAAATGAAATCATATTGAATTGGTGCAATTATAGAATATGTTTTTATTTTGTTCTTTGTTTTATACCCAAAGCTATCTAGCACTTGATTGAACGGATCCATAACAAATAAAGAAGTAGCACCTAAAAATCTTGAATTTAATACCTTCCTTTCATTTCTTATAATATTACCTTTCCATCTAAAAAATTGTTCTCCTAAAATAGATCCTAATACAGGAGTGACAATAAGATCTTGTATCGATGGTATTTCAGCAAAAGCTTCTACACCATACTCCCACATAAATGTTGACATAAGGGCCGAATATACAAATGACTCCCATTTTTTATAGCCACTACCCCTTGCACTCATATAGTATACTCCACCTGCCCATGGGTGCATGATGTAATTTAAAAAAAAATCATCTTTATCCCAAACAGGTCCGGTTTTAACATTGTCTTTCCATTTATTAATTAAACCATAATCGAGTATTTCTTCTTTATCCCACTTTGTAAAACTTTCAGGCAAAACCCATAAAACTCCAAAAGATACAAGTGTAGCTCCAGCAAACAAACCCGTATTATACAATAATCTTTTTGGGTCTTTAACAGGGTCATAAACCAAATATTTTTGATCGTAATATTTAAAATATTCTGTAGTTTGAAAAGAATTAGGGAGTTTGTTGCCAAATATTATCGTCGGTTTTTTTACATTTTCATTTCCAAATTGCAAGGATTTGGTTGTATGAAATATAGTAATTGTTGCCACAGAATCTCTTTGTGCAATAACTGTTTGTACACCAATTAAAAACAACAAAATAAAAAAAAAGTTAAAGTAATTTATTTTAATTTTCATAAGGGCCGAAGATAACAAAAAATTAATAGTCATAATGCAATAAAAAAAAATTGTTGAGGTATTATTAGGTATTTTAAGTCTTAACTTTTTACTTTAAAAAATTTATTAATGAATAAATACATTAAACGGATAATGCCTTATAAACCCTATTTTAAATTTAAATAAAACTTATATTTGTCCAAATAAAGAAATCTCAATCATTCTAAATTAAGCAATACTCAAATACTAAAAATGAACTATATCTTATATGATGGAAGTACACGAAATAATTTACTTCCTTTAACGTACACCAAGCCAGTTGCAGATCTTAGAATAGGCATTTTAACTATTCGAGAAAAATGGGAAAAATGGTTAAACACTACCACCACAACTATTACTGAAGCTTATTTAGAAGAAAAGTATCCCATGGTTGAAATGGAAGAAAATATTCTCATCAATGCTGCCTTTATACCAACAGAAAAACTAGTGAAAAAGGTTGAAAACTTACAAAAGCATCAAGTGATTGTACAAGGAGATGAAATCATTGCTTTTTTTACTACTAATACTCAGGAAGAAATTGATTTTGATACGTTTAAGGCTATTCGTTTTGAACACAATCTTATTCAACTCAAACACAATTGGGATATTTTTATGAATAATGGAGAGGTTATAAAAGAAGACTTCAAACTTATTACTGCCGGTCGAAAATCCGCTCCAATTCCGAAATCAGTGCATTGCATAAATAAAGATCAAATATTTTTAGAAGCGCATGTTGAAATTGAAATTGCTATACTAAATGCTTCAAAAGGGCCAATTTATATTGGAAAAAATGCGCAAGTTATGGAAGGTAGTATGATTAGAGGCCCCTTTGCTATGGGAGAGCATTCGGTTGTTAAAATGGGCACTAAAGTTTACAGCAATACCACTTTGGGTCCTAAATGCAAAATAGGTGGCGAAGTTAATAATGCAATCTTGTCAGGATACTGTAGTAAAGGCCATGAAGGATATTTAGGCAATGCTGTAATTGGTGAATGGTGTAATATTGGAGCTGATACCAATAACTCTAATCTTAAAAATAATTATGCCGAAATAAAAATGTGGGAATATAAAAAAGATACCTTTGTAAAAACAGGCTTACAATTTTGCGGATTAATTATGGGAGACCACTCCAAATGTGGAATCAATACCATGTTCAATACAGGAACTGTTGTTGGTGTAAGTGCCAATATTTACGGAAGTAATTTTCCTAGAAATTTTATCCCTTCATTTTCTTGGGGAGGTGCAGCAGGATTTAAAACATATAATTTAGATAAGGCAAATGAAACTGCTAATTTAGTTATGACTCGTAAAAACGAAGAATTTACAGATCAAGATCAAAAAATATTGGAACATGTTTTTGAATTATCAAAAAAATATAGAAATTAATATTATATAATCTGATATATCATTCCTCTAAAGATGGGAATGATATACATTTTTATTTTTATCCCTTTAATAGTTAATGCTGGGTACTCACCATCCATTGTATTTCAAACTGATCTATTAACATACCAAATTTACCACCCCAAAAAGCTTTTTGTAAAGGCATAATTGTTTTTCCATTTTCGGAAAGTTTCTTAAATACATTCTTGGCTTTATCATCTTCGTTAATATTTAAACTTAAAGAAAAATTGTTACCTCCAATAAATGGATATTCTCCTCCCATTCTATCAGAAGCCATAATCGAAAAATTTTTAGTTTTTAAATTTACATGCATTACTTTATGTGCATCTTGAGGTTTACAATTCATGTGCTCGCCTCCATCTGCAAAGGTTTTTATCCCTCCTTCAAATTCTCCTCCCAATACATTTTTATAAAATTCCATAGCTTCTTTACAATTACCATTAAAGGTTAAATAGGGATTTAAATCCATAATATTTGATTTTAAAATTGTTAGTTCTTAAATTTAGGGATTAATTAGAACAATTTAAAATATTTATATGCTAAATCTCATAGTTTTAACAGGAGCAGGTATGAGTGCCGAAAGCGGACTCAAAACATTTAGAGATGCCGATGGTTTGTGGGAAGGTCATGATGTGTTGGAAGTAGCCTCACCTGAAGGTTGGTATAATAACAAAGAACTTGTATTGGATTTTTATAACCAACGTCGCAGACAATTATTACAGGTAAACCCTAATATAGCACATAAAAAACTGGTCGAACTCGAAAATAAATATAAGGTTTCAATTATCACCCAAAACGTTGATGATTTGCATGAAAGGGCAGGAAGCAAAAAAATTTTACACCTACATGGTGAATTATTAAAAGTAAGGAGTATTACAAATGAACATTTAATTTACAGCTGGAAAAAAGATTTACTCGATGGTGATACTTGTGAAATGGGAACACAACTAAGGCCTGCTATTGTTTGGTTTGGAGAGGCTGTACCCATGCTTGATAAGGCAATTGAAATTACAAAAACAGCTGATATATTGATAATTATTGGTACATCTATGCAGGTTTACCCAGCCGCTAGTCTAATACATTATATCAAACCTAATACGCCAATTTATTTTATAGACCCCAAACCGAGTATTGAACAAAGTAATTATTCAAACCTCACTGTAATTTCTGAAAAAGCGAGCATAGGAGTTGATCAATTATTAAAGTTATTACTTTGATATTTTGTTAGTTAAACCTACTCCAACCAGTGTTTAAAATCTTTTACTTTTTCTCTACTAACTATAATATCGAATGCATTGAAATGATTCAATTTAATTTGAAGTCTGCTATTTGTATAAGAAATAATATCTTTTATGGCTTCAATATTGATATAGAATTTACGATTTACTCGAAAAAATTTTAAAGGGTCTAGTTGATTTTCTAATTGTTCTAAAGAGTAATCCATTAAATAATTTTTATTTTCAATGGAATACAAATAAGATGCTTTATTTTCGCTGTAAAAACATTCAATATCATTCGTGTTAACCATTCGTATATGCTGCCCTATTTTAATTGTAAATCGTTTTTTATAATTTTTATCCAATGGATTTACCAACAATCTTTTTATTTGATCAATGTTTATTTTTAAACTTTGAGGTTTTGAATAATTGGATTTAAATTTATCAATTGCA
>CAYPHN010000130.1:0-9122 GCA_964410265.1 uncultured Flavobacteriaceae bacterium
CCGGAGGCTCTCATGAGATCATGTTACTATACGATATTGATTTTTCAAAAAAGAATTTAAAGTCACCTAGATTTTTCTAGGCGCAAAAAACATAATAAAAGGGGAATTTATGAAAAATTATATTTTAATTTTACTTCTATGCTTTATAGGAGTAGCTTCTGCACAAACAGAAGGTGGGGGTAAGTATACCATTAAACACATAGAAATTAACACTAAAAATTCAGATTTTGGTACGGCTTTTTATGGCGAAGATAAATTAGTTTTTGCTACACCAAAAAAAGGAATAAGCTTGGTAAATGATGTTTGGCTTGAAAACAACCAAAGATATTTAGAGTTATTTGTTGCCGATATTAGTCCAGATGGTGAACTTTTAAATCAAGAATTACTTAAAGGTGAAGTGAACTCTAGATACCATGAAGCAGATGTAATTTTTACAAAAGATTTAAAAACAGTATACTTTACTCGAAATAATTACTACAATAAAAAATTAGCTCGAGATGCGAAACAAATGTCAAATTTGGCTATGTTTAAAGCATCAGTTAATGACAAAGGAGAATGGGTTAACATCATTCCTATGCCTTTTAATAGTGTACAGTATTCTGTGGGTCATCCTGCATTAAGTAATGATGAAAAGATTTTGTATTTTATATCAGATATGCCTGGTTCAGTAGGACAAACAGATATTTTTAAAGTGGCTATTAATGCTAGTGGTTTTGGTAACCCAGAGAACTTAGGCGATAAAATTAACTCTACTTCCAAAGAATTCACACCTTTTGTAGACGGTGAAATATTATATTTTGCTTCCGATCGTTCAGGTGGAATAGGTGGTTTAGATGTTTATGCAACCAAATTAACTGAGTTTACTCCAAAACCTGTTTTATTAAATGCACCAATAAATTCAAGTGCAGATGATTTTACGTTTATCATTAACCAAACAACACGAAAAGGTTATGTATCCTCAAATAGAAGTGGAGGTGCCGGAGATGATGACTTATATGCATTTGTTGAAGAAGAACCAGTGTCTTTTAAATGTCAGCAATTAATAACGGGTGAAGTAAGAGATAAAAGCACAACTGAAATAATTGTTGGAGCAAATGTTACCATAAAAGATGCCGAAGGCAATATAGTAGAAAGTGTTGAAGTTGATGCAGAAGGCGTATTTGCCATAACAGTAAGTTGTGAAACATTGTATTACTTAGAAGGAAGTAAAGAAGGCTATACCACACAGAGTAAAGCTATTACTACATCTAATGAGGCAGATAAAAAATTAAAACTGTTAATCCTTTTAGGAACAGGAGATATTGTAGAACAAGAATTTGCTCCTAGCTTGGCTGAAGAGCCAAAACCAGAAGGTTTACCAGAAGTATTACCAGAAGAAATTATAAAAGTGAGACCTAGTACCTATATCGTTAATATTGAACCAATTTATTTTGAGTTGAATTCATCATACTTAAATAAAGAAGCCAAAAGAGAATTAGACAAGGTGGTAGATTTAATGAGTAGATACCCTGAGATGATTATTGAATCAGGATCACATACCGATTCACGAGGTATTGAAGGCTATAATATTTGGTTGTCAACAAGAAGAGCCAAATCAACAGTTAGTTATATTATTGATAGTGGAATTGATGCAAGTCGAATAACCGGTAAAGGTTATGGTGAATCTCAATTGATGAATGAATGTTTTGATAACGTAGATTGTACTGAAGCAGAGCATGCTAAAAACAGACGAACTGAGTTTGTTATTATAAAAATGTAAAATTAAAAATATTTAAAAGGCCTCCGATTTTTCGTTGGCTTTTTAGTTTTAAAATCCCTTCATTATTTTATAAATTAAATATTAATTGAAGTCTTGTGAAAAAAGTAATATTTATACTATTCATTTTAATTTCTGAGATAGTTTCAGCCCAATTAACGGCCGCAAGTTACAGTATTAAGAGTTTGGATGCCAATTCTAAATATTATGATTTTGGTACAACTTTTTTTGGAAAGGATAAAATAGTATTTTCATCTGCAAGACAAACCGGATCGGCAAATAAAAAAAGAGATTCGCAAAATAGGCTCTTTTTAGACTTATATATTGGTAATGTAGATGAAAAAGGGGAAATTGTTAAGGTAAAACCATTTTCAAGTAGCGTAAATTCTAAATACAATGATGCTATGGTGGCCTTTTCACCCAATTTAAAACACGTTTATTTTACTTCCAATAACTATATGGATGGCAAACTAAAATCGGAGGGTTTAAAGATTTTTAAGGCAACCATTGCAGCAAATGGTCAATGGAAAAATATTGTAACCTTACCTTTTAATAGTGATGGTTATGATACCGGGCAGCCTTCTATAAGTCATGACGGGAAAAAACTTTATTTTGTCTCTAATATGCCTGGAGGCTTTGGAGATACTGATGTCTATGTAGTTACCATTAATGATGGACATTACGGAGCACCAAAAAATTTAGGACCAACAGTAAATTCAAAACACAAAGAATATACACCTTTTGTGGATGGAAATATACTTTATTTCTCATCTAATAAACCTGGAGGTAAAGGAGGCTTAGACATTTACATGACAAAATTAGACGAATCTATTCCCGAACCTATAAATTTGGAAAAACCAATGAATAGCAAAGGTGATGACCATTCTTTTATTATTGATAATGTAAAACAAAAAGGATATTTTTCATCTAACAGAAGGGGAGGTAAAGGAGATGATGATATCTATTCCTTTGTACAAGTTACGGTGAATCCAATTTGTGATCAAATCGTTACCGGAATAATTCACGATAAAAAGACAGGTTTTCCAATACCAAATTCTTTTGCCACCTTATACGATAGTAAAGGTAAAAAAATAAGAAGGTTAGAAACATTGGCTGATGGTAAATTCTACTTTAATTTAAAATGTGGTAGAACTTACAGAATAACAGGAGATAAATTGGGTTATTTTAAGAATGAAAATACTTTAAATACAACAAAGATAAATGGCTTTGAAAATGTGTTAAAACTAGCTTTGGATGAAAAAGAATTCATAACAAGAAATGGCAAGGAAATGCTAAACATCAAGTCCATTAAATTTGAATTGAATAGGGCGGAATTGCTGGAAGATTCTAAAGATAATTTGGCTAAAGTTGTTAGGTTGATGGATAAATTTCCAAATATGGTAATAGAATTTGGTGCACACACAGATGCAAGAGCACCTGATGGATATAATTTACAATTGTCACGTAAAAGAGCCAATGAAACCGTTAGATATTTAACTTCTATGGGTGTAGATTACAAAAGGATTACCGGTAAAGGTTATGGTGAAACAAAGTTGATAAATAAATGTTCAAATGGTGTTAAATGTACAGAACTTGAGCATGGAGAGAATCGAAGAACAGAATTTGTAGTGATTAGAAAATAAAAGAATAAAACAATTATTTTAGTCCATGAATTGTATTCTTCTAATTTCGAAAATCAATCAAAGTGTAGAAACCTGTCCGCAGGGTTAGGTCACCTACACATTGTTATAGACTTGGTTCTAAGGGGTAATAATTTTTTGTTTGATTTTAGATTGTGTTATTTTCAGTGACCGATGCGCAGCAAACACCTTGGACAGGAATAGATTTTTTTCATTCTTTTTTCATCTTTGAAAAAAGAATAATCAAAAACTATACTTGATTTATAAAATAAAGGTCATTATTAAGCTGAATTACCTATTTTCTAAAACAGGAGACAAAATAGAAGAATAGAATTTATTGTGATCAGAAAATAAAAGAGTAAAACGATTATTTAAACTTATAAAGCACCCATCGTTTGATAGGTGCTTTTTTGCTTGTAATATCAATACATACTTATAAAATATGTATTTTTGCAAACTTAATAGAATTTGCAAGAAATAATGAGTCAAAAATTTAGAGATTATAAAGGGTTAAACCTTACTGATGTAGCAGATGAAATCCTAAAATTCTGGGAAGAAAATGAAATATTTCAGAAAAGTATAAGCTCAAGAGAAGGTAAAGAGCCATTTGTGTTTTTTGAAGGCCCTCCATCTGCCAATGGATTACCCGGAATTCATCATGTAATGGGTAGAGCTATTAAAGATATTTTTTGTCGTTATAAAACCTTGCAAGGATTTCATGTTGAGCGTAAAGCAGGATGGGACACACATGGATTACCCATAGAACTTGGTGTTGAAAAAGAGTTGGGTATAACCAAAGAAGATATAGGTGTTAAAATTACCGTTGAGGCGTATAATCAAGCTTGTAAAAAAGCAGTGATGCGTTACACAGATATTTGGGAAGAGCTTACACGTAAAATGGGGCATTGGGTAGATATGAATGATCCTTATGTGACCTACAAGCCAAAATATATGGAAACACTTTGGTGGTTATTAAAACAATTGTATAATAAAAAACTATTGTACAAAGGGTATACCATTCAACCTTATTCTCCAAAAGCTGGTACTGGTTTGAGTTCGCATGAATTGAATCAACCAGGTACTTATCAAGATATTACAGACACTACTGTTGTAGCACAATTTAAAACACTAAAGAAATCATTACCAAAATTTTTACAAAAAATAGAAGGTGATTTATATTTATTAGCATGGACTACTACACCATGGACCTTACCTTCAAATACGGCATTAACAGTAGGTAAAAAGATAGATTATGTTGTAGTTAAAACCTTTAATCAATACACTTTTGAGTCTGCTTATGTCATTTTAGCAAAAGCATTAGTTAACGCACAATTTGGAAAGAAATTTGTTTCGGTTACCACCGAAGAGGAATTAAACTCGTTTAAAAAGGAAGACAAAAAGATACCGTATTTTATAATGAACACTTGTAAAGGACAAGATTTATTAGAAATAAAATACGAACAATTATTGCCTTATACTTTGCCGTACCAAAATGCTGAAAATGCATTTAGAGTTATTGCCGGAGACTTTGTAACTACCGAAGATGGTACAGGTATTGTACATACAGCCCCTACTTTTGGTGCAGATGATGCCATGGTTGCAAAACAAGCCAAACCAGAAGTGCCTCCAATGTTGGTTTTAGATGATAATCAAAACCCTGTTCCGTTGGTTGATTTACAAGGTAAATTTACCAAACAGATGGACGAACATGCCGGAAAATATGTTAAGAATGAATATTACGAAGACGGAGAGGCCCCAGAAAGATCTGTTGATGTTGAAATCGCTATCCGTTTAAAAGAAGAGAATAAAGCCTTTAAAGTAGAAAAGTACAAGCATAGTTATCCGAATTGTTGGAGAACAGATAAACCAATTTTATATTATCCTTTAGATTCTTGGTTTATAAAAGTTACGGATAAAAGAGATAGAATGCACACTTTGAACGAAAGCATTAATTGGAAACCGAAATCTACCGGTGAAGGAAGATTTGGAAATTGGTTAAAAAATGCCAATGACTGGAATTTGTCTCGTTCTCGTTTTTGGGGAACGCCCTTACCAATATGGAGAACTGAAGATGGTTTGGAAGAGATTATTATAGGGTCTGTTGAAGAATTAAAGTTGGAAATGCAAAAATCTGTTGAAAAAGGATTTATGCAAAAAGATATTTTTTCCGATTTTATCGTTGGTGATATGAGTGATGAGAATTACGATAAGATAGATTTACATAAAAGTATTGTTGATCAAATTGTATTGGTTTCTTCAAGCGGAAAAGCCATGCAAAGAGAAGCTGATCTTATTGATGTTTGGTTTGATTCGGGCGCTATGCCCTTTGCACAATGGCACTATCCGTTTGAAAATAAAGAAAAAATTGACGACAATAAATTTTTTCCAGCCGATTTTATTGCGGAAGGCGTTGACCAAACAAGAGGGTGGTTTTACACCTTACATGCTATTTCAACAATGAATTTTGATACCATCGCCTATAAAAATGTGGTTTCAAACGGCTTGGTTTTAGATAAAACCGGTAAAAAAATGTCGAAGCGTTTAGGAAATGCAGTTGACCCTTTTAAGACCATGAAAAAATATGGCCCCGATGCAACACGGTGGTACATGATAGCTAATGCAAATCCTTGGGATAATTTAAAATTTGATGTAGATGGTATTGAAGAAGTAAAAAGAAAATTCTTTGGTACTTTATATAATACTTATGCATTTTTCACCCTTTATGCCAATATTGATAATTTCGCTTACGCGGAAGATGATATTGCTATAGATGACAGGCCAGAAATTGACAGATGGGTATTGTCTGAATTAAATTCATTAATTCAAAAAGTAGAAACCTATTATAATGATTACGAGCCAACTAAAGTAGCAAGGGCTATTCAGTATTTTGTTAGTGAAAATTTAAGCAATTGGTATGTGCGATTGAGTAGGAGAAGATTTTGGAAAGGAGATTATCAGCAAGATAAAATATCAGCCTATCAAACCCTGTATACATGCATGTTAACTGTTGCAAAATTGGCTTCGCCAATAGCCCCTTTTTTTATGGATAATTTGTATAGAGATTTAACAAAAATATCATCGAAAATTAATTTTAGTTCAGTACATTTGAGTGAATTTCCAAAAGCAGATGATACCTTAATTGATGCATCGTTAGAGCGAAAAATGCAAAAAGCACAAACCATATCTTCTATGGTATTGTCTTTGCGAAAAAAGGAAATGATAAAAGTTCGCCAGCCTTTACAAAGAATTATGATTCCGGTTATAGATGAACAGGATAAGGAAGATTTAAAGGCGGTTTCAAATTTAATCATTTCAGAAGTTAATGTAAAAGAGATAGAACTCATTACTGATGCATCTGGGATATTAATTAAAAACATAAAACCAAATTTTAAAGTTTTAGGACCAAAATTTGGGAAAAACATGAGATTTGTAGGTCTTGCAATTCAAAATTTAACAAATAAAGATATTGCAGATATTGAAAAAAATGGTATGTTAGAGCTCAACATAAATGGAGCTATAGAAACCATTTTATTAGAAGAAGTTGAAATCACAACCCAAGACATTGAAGGATGGCTAGTTGCAAATCAAGGCAATTTAACAGTTGCTTTAGACGTTTCAATAAGTGAAGCGTTAAGAAATGAAGGTATAGCTCGAGAATTGGTAAATAGAATTCAAAATTTACGTAAAGAAAAAGGATTTAATGTTACCGATAAAATAATATTGACAATTAAAAAAGACGGTGTGATTGATAAAGCTATAGCCTCAAACGCATCTTATATTAAAAATGAAACTTTAACAAAAGAGTTGATATTTAAAGAGAAAATTAATAATGGAAATAGCATTGTATTTGATAATGTAAATACAGAGTTATTGTTAGAAAAAGTTTAGTAATCATGAATGATAGCAAAGTAAGGTATTCAGATCAGGATCTAGGGGAATTTAAACTGATCATAGAAGCAAAAATTAAATTGGCCGAAGAAGATTTGGCAATGATTGAAAGTTCATATAAAAATGATAGTAACAATGGTGTAGAAGATACTTCTCCAACATTTAAGGCATTTGAAGAAGGATCAGCAACCATGTCAAAAGAAGCTAATGTGCAATTGGCAATTCGTCAAGAAAAATTTATTCGCGATTTAAAAAATGCACTATTGCGTATTGAAAATAAATCGTATGGTGTATGTCGTGTAACAGGTAATTTAATTCAGAAAGAAAGATTGAAATTGGTTCCTCATGCAACTTTAAGTATTGAAGCGAAAAGACAACAACATTAATAAATGTAATTCATATAGGTTAGCAAAAGGATTAATTTTATTAATCCTTTTGCTTTTTACCGAATATAATTTTGCCCAAAAAGTTTTTGAAAAATCTATAAATTCCAATGCCAAGAAGATCGTTATTGATTTTGATATGGTAGATTTGGTTGAACTGATAACTTGGGATGTTGATAATAAAATTGTTGTTGTTGCCCAAAGTGAAACCAACAGTTCATCTAATATAGTTCTAGAAGAAAAAAGGGGTGTTGTATTTATCAAAAGCATGGAAAATAATTTTGAACAAAATGTATTAGATATTGATAAACTATGTAATATACAACCCATCTACACTACTTATCGAATAAAAATTCCAAAAAGCCGAAAGATTGATATTGCAATAAGGCAAGGAAATTTCTATACCAGTAATTTTAAAGGAGATTTAAATTTACAGGTGGAAGAAGGGATAGTTAAGATTAAAAAATTTACAGGGTTGGTTAGTGTTAAAATAAATATGGGAAATGTGTATTTAAATAACATTAGTGATACTAAAATTGATGTAAGATCTAATCTGGGAAAAATTACTTCGAATTTGCTCATCCAAGAACAAAGTAAAAATCATGTAAAAGGAGTTTTTGGTAAAAGCAACAATGAGTTAAATATTCGTGCTATTTTAGCAAATATTCAATTAATATCGGCTAAATATTAATTATTTAGTATTTTTGAAAAATTTTAAAAACCAACCCTTGAAAAAAGCTGTTATCATAATTGTATTGGTATTATTGATTGATCAAATTTCTAAAATATATATCAAAACCCATTTCGTTTTAAGCGAAGAAATAAAGGTTTTAGGATTGGATTGGTTTCGTATACATTTTCTCGAAAATAATGGCATGGCATGGGGTAAAGAATTTGGCGGAAAATCAGGTAAACTTTTTCTTACTTTGTTTCGGTTGGTTGCCATTACTGGAATTGCTTACTGGCTATATGGAGCAGTTAAAAGCAATGCACATAAAATATTAATTATAGCGATATCACTTATATTTGCAGGAGCTTTAGGTAACATTATTGATTCCGTTTTTTACGGTATATTTTTTAGTGATAGTTACCGTCAAGTAGCAACATTTCTACCTCCTGAAGGAGGGTATAATTCTTTGTTTCATGGCAAAGTGGTAGACATGTTATATTTTCCGATGGTAGATACTATGTTACCAGACTGGGTGCCAAGTGTTGGATTTAATTTTCCAGAATGGATACCGGTAATAGGTGGTAATCGTTTTTCTATATTAGAAAATAGACATTTAACTTTTTTTGATCCTGTATTTAATTTGGCCGATAGTGCAATTAGTCTAGGTGTAGGGTTATTAATCGTTTTTAATAAAAAGATATTTCCTAAAGACTAATATGCTGTCAGAAAATTTAATCGAACTCAGTCCATCAATGTGCAAAAAAGCACATATTATCTATTTTGAT
>CAYPHN010000131.1:0-4240 GCA_964410265.1 uncultured Flavobacteriaceae bacterium
GTCTTAAAATATTAAAAGTGTGTATAAAAAAATCCTGTCATAATGAACAGGATTTGATAAAATAAAATACGATTGGAAATTAAACCTAACCTAATTGATAATTACAGTTTTTAAAATGGCTTCCATTTCAAAAACATAATCACGTTTTTTTGCTGAAGGAGAATAACTAAAACCTTCAATAATTAAAATCCGATTATTTTTTTTGTCGTTAATAGCATAACTAATAAATGGTCCACCCATATAATCTCCATCTACAATCCAAAGTCCCCTAGATTCCATAGCCTCCAAGCTTAATATTTTAACCTCTTTGGTAATTGGTTTGAATTGAGGTTCTGTTCTCATATAAGTATTTTCAAACTGGCCAGGAATATATTTTTTACCAATAGAATCTCTGTATTTAATAATGTTTTCTAAACTTAAAGTGTCGTTAGATGAAAATGGTATTTCATATGCAATAATGTTTAATAAACCTTTGCTAATCGTATTTCTAAACCATAAAAATATTCCATCATCTTCAACTTCTTTATACCCTGACGGAATTCTTAAAGAAAAATTTAATGTTTTAAATGTTTTAAACGTTTTTCGGTCGTAGGATTCTCTTTTTAAAGTTTTTTGATAAACAATTAAATCGTTATCCTTAAAAGTAGAAATAATTTCATTTTTATGTGATCTAATGTTTTCAATTAAGGCTTCTTTGTTTTCCGCTAAAATGGAAAGAGTTATTTGTGGGCTGGCATAAATATTGGAGTTGATATAAAAATTCTCTTTTTTATCATAACCAACAAACATAATGTTACGAGAGCGTTTAAATAAAGATGTAAATGTATTAGGGGGAACTTGATTTATTGAAAATTGGGCTTCTTCTTGGGGCAATCCCTCTACAGGTTCTGTGATGATCTCACGTAAGGCATCACCAACTTCACCTTGCCAATCCGAGTTTTTAATAACAATCAATACATGATTGATACGTCCAGTTGATCCTACCAAAGTTAGTTTATCATCTTTTTCACAGGAAGAAATAATGATAAAAAGAAGTGCAATTATGGCTATTTTTTTTAGCATTCCGTTTGATTTTAATAAAGCCAATTAATATATTTTTAATTTGGTTCCTGGCTTCAGACTTTTAGTACTCCAAATATTGTTCCATTCTTGGATTTGTGCTACAGAAACTTTTGGATATTTTTGAGAAATCAACCACAAAGAGTCTCCTTTTTTAACGGTATAAGTAGTGTATTTGCCTTTTGGGAGTGCTTTTTTAGATTTGGTTTTAGTGCTTTTTTTCTTACTAGTTGCGTTACTTGCCATTGGATTTTTAGGATATATTGTCAAGCGTTGTCCTGCCCTTAAATTATTAGATCTCAACCCATTCCATCGTTTGATACTGCTTACAGATACACCATATCGCTTTGCAATTTTACCCAAGTAATCACCACTTTTTACTCGATATCTAATTCGATCATTAGCCTCAATATATTTTGGAAAAGGTTTTTCTCGTTTGGCATCATCTTCTTCCGCGAAAGCGTAAATTTGCGCTTCGTTCGAAACAAACTTACCCACTAAGTGTTTTGGAATAGTCAAGGTATAATTTTTATCCTTTACTAAAGGAATAATATTTAATTTATACTGCGGGTTTAACATTTCCAGCAATTTATTGTCTGTTTCCAACACTTTGTTAACCTGTTCAAAAGTAATTTGTCTTTTTACAACAATGGTATCTGTTTCAAATGTGTTGAGCATTTCATTAGTGGCATACAGATTATGTTCTTCTGCATATTCAAATATATATAAGGTTGCATAAAAGGCAGGTAAATAACCAGCTGTTTCGCGTGGTAGATAATGTCTTATATTCCAATAGTTCTTTTTACCTCCAGACCGTCGAATAGCCTTATTTACGTTACCCGGTCCCGAGTTGTAGGCTGCCAATGCAAGATCCCAATCATTAAAAATACTATATAGCTTGGAAAGATATTTACAAGCGGCTTCTGTAGATTTTATGGGGTCACACCTTTCATCAACGTAAGAACTAACATTTAAATCATACATCATACCAGTACTATACATAAATTGCCAAAGACCTTTAGCACCTACACGAGATTTTGCATTTGGCTTTAATGCAGACTCAACAATTGCAAGATATTTTATCTCAAGTGGAATATTGTATTTGTCAAGTTGCTCTTCAAAAAGTGGGAAATAGTATTTGGCTCTTCCCATTAAATTGGCTAATGTTTCTGGCCTGTTTTTTAAATAATGTTTGATTATTTTTTCTAAAGAAGGATTGTATTCAATATCAAAAGGTGTATTGCTATTTAAAACTTCCAATCGTTCTTTTAATTGTTCTGTTGAAAAATTTTTAATCACTAAATTGGCGCCAATTGTATCTTGTGGAAGAATTATTAAAGAGCTATCCACCAAAGAATTTTTTAAGGAAAGCATCCATTTTTTATCGAATTCACTGGCTTCTACATGGTCAATTAAGGCAATATTTTTACCTGAAATTAGAGTAGTATCTAATTTTATAGTATCAATTTTAGAAGTAATAACCAAATTGTCAACAATTTCTTGTTTGTTGTCAATTAAAATACTGTCTTTTATTTTTAAGTTTTCTTGAGAAAACCCGCTATAAATTACAAATAATAAAATTATTGTTGCTATTCTCTGCATTAAATTCATTTTCATCTAGTTTATTTTCAGTATGTTCTGTTTTAAAAACGACAAAAATAACACAAAATTTTAATCAGAAGTTATTTTTATCATTTAAATATTTTTAGTTCGGTTCCCGGTCTTAAATGTTTTACATCATTAATATTATTCCAGGCCCTTATTTGGTTTGTTGAAATGTTGCTATATTTTTTAGAAATGTTAAATAAGGTGTCTCCTTTTTTTACAGTATAGACCTCAAATGGGTTATTTTTTAAGGTTGTAATTGGATCATTGGTTGTAATGATTAACTTGTTATTTAATTGCACGTCGGCTTTTGTTTTTTTGTTGGTTATGACCAAACGTTGTTTTGCAATTAAATAGTCGGTTTGTAAACCATTCCATAACTTTAATTGTCTGAGGCTTATACCAAATTTATTGGCTATTTTATTTAAGTTATCATCTTCTTCAACAATATAACTATTATTTTTTGTTATTTCTATTCGTTGTGTTTGTGGTAATTGAATTGGTGAATTCTGATAAATTTCATTTTCATTTTCAATAAAAATGGTCGTTAGGTTTTTAGGTAATGTTAATACATATTTTTGATTTTTTGAATAGGGTATAATTTCTCTTTTATATTGTGGATTTAGAGCTTTTAGTAGTTCCTTTTTAATCGGAATGATTTTTTGAATTCTTGCAAAAGATATTTGTTTTTTAACATGAATCGTATCAATTTCAAAATAGGTCAACTCTGAATTTGTTGCTTCTAATTGATGTGTTTGCGCGTATTCAAAAATATAATAAGTTGCATAAAAGGCTGGTAAATAACCTCGGGTTTCTTGTGGTAAAAATTGACGAATTTCCCAATAGTTTCGTTTACCACCTGCTCTTTTGATAGCTTTTCTTACGTTTCCTGGCCCCGAATTATAAGCCGCTAAGGCTAAATCCCAATCGTTGAACATGGTATATAAACTACTTAAGTATTTACATGCTGCTTCTGTAGATTTTAAAGGGTCAAAGCGATCATCTACATAGGAATTTACTTGTAAATCAAATTGTTTGCCTGTAGCAATCATAAACTGCCATAAGCCTTTTGCACCAGATTTAGAATTCGCATTTGGCTTTAGAGCCGATTCAATTACGGCTAAATATTTTATTTCTAAAGGCAGATTGTATTTGTCTAAGTATGTTTCGAAAATAGGGAAGTAGTAAGTAGCTCGATCCATGAGTTTTGATATACTTTCTTTTCGGTCATTTAAATAAACTCTAATAAACCTTTCTAACGTAGGGTTATGTGATATTTCAAAAGGAGTAATATGATTTAATTCTTTCAATTGCTTTTGTAATAGTAACGAAGAAAAATTATAGATAGAATCATTATTACCAAATATTAATGGGTTAACTAGCCATTGATTAGAAATCTTATCGGAATAATTTTTGTCGAGTATTATTAATTCTCTTTCCAAAAATGTATGAGGACCATTCTCACTATAAATAGGTAAATTTCTTTGTTTTTCAAAAGTCAATTGAAAACTGTTTTGTGCATAAAAGTGCAAAGAAAAAAATAGAAAATAAAAAAGTAATAATTTAAGCATAGCGT
>CAYPHN010000131.1:4250-9108 GCA_964410265.1 uncultured Flavobacteriaceae bacterium
AAGGTTTATTTTATTGTTATTTTATTTTTCGGTCTATCCAAGTTGTCATTGCATTAACTACTTCATTTTTTATGATATCATTATGTAATTCGTGATAAGCTCCTTCGTATAATTTTAATTCAACTTGTTCATTTGCGTTTTTTGCAAAAATCTCTGAGGCTTTGTAACTTGTAATTTTATCTCCAGTGCCATGAAGTAATAACATTGGCTTCTTTAATTGATTAGCATTCGCAATAACCCATTCGCCAGTTTCGATGAATTTTATTGAATAATTAGGACTTATCTGATCATGAATCAAAGGATCGTTTTTATATTTTTCAACTTCACTTTTATCTCGTGAGAGATCGGTTACTTCTAATTCATTACTCATGGTTATTGCAGGTGTAATTTTTTGCAATATTTTTCCCAAAGTCATTTTCCAAGTAGGAGGCTCAAAAGCCAATCGTAAAAATGGACTAGTGGCAATTAACCCCTTTATATTATTTTTTCTTCTTAAAACATAATTAATTACTACGTTACCACCCATACTGTGACCATAAAGAAATGTTGGTTTATCACCAAATACTTGTATACTTTTTTTAAGCATTTCTTGAACACAATCTAAAACGGCATCGAATCCCGGATTATGGCCTCTTTTACCTTCGCTTTTACCATGGCCAAACTGATCATAGCTCAAAACCCCAATAGAATTTTTATTGAATTGCGGAATCACAAAATTTTCATAACGTTTGGCATGTTCTCCCATACCGTGTATCAATACAACTACAGCCTTAACAATATTGGGCTTAAAATATTGACCATATATAAGCGTGTCGTATATATTGATATTAAATTCTTTATGAATCATATAGAACTCATTTACAATCAAAAATATAGAATGAGCTTCATCAAATTGCAAAATTGTTAAAAAGTGCTAAAAACTTACATTGTAAGATTATGATAATCAAGTATATACATTTTAATTAAGATCATGTTCGCTTTATATTATGATATAATTTTATTCTATCATGATTTAACCAATATTTAATGACTAAGATTAAAATCAAATTGCTCATGATTTTCTAACTTTATAAATGATTACTTGTGACTGGTCGGCACTTGATTAATTCTCATAATTATTACTAGCTGCCTGTTTAAACATCAAATATTGTTGACCTGTATATTTTAAGTAAATTAAATATGCAAGAAATAGCGCATATCCTTGATTTAGAAATAGTATAAGTTAAAAGAATTATAGATTATGCCAAGAAAAATTTTGTAAAACTTATGTTTTAATGAGTTATTGTTAAAGAATTAAATAAAAATCTGCAATAAATTAATATTTTCTTTTTCTGTTTAAATTATTGTTGTAATATTGCACTGTGAAAAAAATACAAAATTATATTGCTTTGAATATTAATCGCCGCTCTCCCGAGCGCCGTCGCTAATTAGGTTCATCTTTACTAATTATAATATTATTTAAATTTCACATTTCAACTTTTAAAAATGCAATTTCAAAATTACTTTCAAAGAATATCTATTAGGTTAACAGTAGTTTTCAATAATATACCGTTCTTAAATATTCACCGTCGCCCGTAAGGGTTTGTAATTATATTAGAGTTAGGTGAGTCCATCTCTGCATTTTAAATAAAATCATTTTTTTAAGTTTTTAAATCCATTCAATGGAAATTGTAATTGCCACACAACAACATTTAAAATACGCAAGCGATATTTGTGAAACCATCGATAAATCTGCCGAAGATAGGGGCACAGGTATTGCGAAAAGAACACCTGAATATATTAAAACGATGATCAAAAATGGCAATGCTGTTATTGCCATTGATGGAGATGTATTTGCCGGATTTTGTTATATAGAAACTTTTAGTAACAAAAGTTATGTTGTGCATTCTGGTTTGGTGGTTCATTTTGATTATAGAAAAAAAGGCCTTGCTAAAAAGATCAAAGCAAAGGTTTTTAAATATTCGAAAAAAAAATACCCTAAGGCAAAAGTATTCGGAATTACTACTGGTTTGGCTGTGATGAAAATCAATTATAATTTAGGCTATAAACCAGTTACATTTTCTGAACTTACAGATGATCCATATTTTTGGAAAGGGTGTCAAACTTGTATGAATTATGATGTATTAAAAAGAACGGAGCAAAAAATGTGTTTATGCACCGGCATGTTATACGACCCCAATAATACAGATGAAGTTAAACATCCTTACAATAAAAAGGTTTTAAGTAGATTAAAAAGAATTAAACAAAGCTTGTTTTTAAAGAAAAAACAAAATAAAAAAAATACATTACTTCCATTATTTTTTTGGAAGAAAGATTAAAGTTAAGAATAATGAAAAAATTAGTTTTAGCATATAGTGGAGGTTTAGATACCTCATATTGTGCAAAATATTTATCACAAGATAAAAAGTTTGAAGTGCATGCAGTAAGTGTCAATACAGGTGGGTTTGATGATAAAGAAATTCAATCCATTAAAGAAAGAGCATTAGAATTAGGAGCAATATCCTATAAATCAATAGATGCAGTTCAAATATTTTATGACAAAGTTGTAAAATATTTAATTTTTGGAAATGTTTTAAAAAACAATACCTATCCTTTATCTGTTAGTGCCGAAAGAATAATTCAAGCCATAGAAATTGTAAATTATGCAAAAAAAATAGGTGCTAATTATATCGCACATGGAAGTACGGGTGCAGGAAATGATCAGGTAAGATTTGATTTAATCTTCCAAACTTTGGCACCACATATTAAAATTATTACACCAATTAGAGATAATAAATTGGCAAGACATCAAGAGGTAGAATATTTAAAACAAAATGGTATAAAGTACTCTTGGGAAAAAGCAAAATATTCTATCAATAAGGGCCTTTGGGGTACAAGTGTTGGAGGTGAAGAAACTCTAAGTTCTCATTTACCACTTCCAGATAATGCATATCCAAGTCAGTTACAATCATCTGACACTAAAGATATTGTGTTGCGTTTTGAAAAAGGTGAATTCATTGCCATTGATGGTAAACAGGATAGTCAAATAAATAATATTGAAAAGTTAAATAAATTGGCTTCAAAATATGCCATAGGTAGAGATATACATGTTGGTGATACAATTATTGGTATCAAAGGAAGGGTTGGTTTTGAGGCTCCGGCTCCTTTAATTATTATTAAAGCACACCATTTATTAGAAAAACACACCCAAACAAAATGGCAGCAACATCATAAAGAACAGTTGGGTAATTGGTATGGTATGTTATTACACGAAGGTCAATATTTGGATGAGGTAATGCGTAATTTTGAAGTTTTTTTAGAAGATACCCAAAGGTATGTTACCGGTGATGTGTTTGTTAGTTTACACCCATACAGGTTTACCATCAACGGAATTTCATCAAAACACGATTTAATGGATGCATCATTTGCAAGTTATGGTGAAAGTAATGAAGGATGGACAGCCGATGACGCAAAAGGATTTATTAAAATAACGGCCAATCAAGGTAAAATTTTTAACCATGTTAATTCTTAGAAAATGATTAAAGTTGGAATTATTGGCGGTGCTGGATATACAGCTGGTGAATTGATCAGAACTTTAATTCATCATCCAAATACTGAAATTGATTTTGTTTTTAGTACTTCAAATGCACAGAATAAAATTAGTGATGTCCATCAAGATTTAATTGGAGAAATTGCAATGAAATTCACAAATAAAATAAATAAGCAGGTTGATGTTTTGTTTTTGTGTTTAGGTCATGGAAATTCAAGTAAGTTTTTACAAGAGAATTTATTTTCTATAAAAACCAAGATAATTGATTTGAGCAATGATTTTAGGTTGGAGGATGATAAGGTTTTTGAAAATAAAGAATTTGTTTACGGTTTACCGGAATTGAACAAAGAATCTATCAAAAACGCAAAATATATCGCAAATCCAGGATGTTTTGCAACAGCAATACAATTGGCAATTTTGCCTTTGGCCAAAGCTGATCTGATAAAAAATGACATCCATGTAAATGCAACTACCGGGGCAACCGGGGCGGGAACATCACTATCAAAAACAACACATTTCACCTGGCGAGATAATAATTTTTCATCCTATAAGGTATTTACACACCAGCATTTAGATGAGATAGAACAAAGTATTAAAAAATTACAAAATGATTTTGCAAATGAAATAATTTTTGTACCCAATAGAGGTGACTTTAGCCGTGGAATATTTGCTAGTGTTTATACGAATTTTGATGGCACATTAGAAGATGCTTATAAAATATTCAATACATTTTACAAAAATGAAAAATTTACAATTGTCACCAATAACGAGGTATTTTTAAAACAAGTAGTAAACACCAACAAATGTTTGATTCATTTGTATAAACACAAAAATAAATTACTAATAACTAGTGTTATTGATAATTTATTAAAAGGTGCTTCGGGTCAAGCTGTTCAAAATATGAATTTGATGTTTGGTTTTGAAGAAACTGCTGGACTCAATTTAAAAGCAAATTATTTTTAAAATTTAATCTTTTATACAAACGAACTGAGTAGGAATATTAATAAAAAATAACAGTATGAAAATAGCAATTTTAGGAGTAGGGAATTTAGGGTATTCCATAGCAGTAGGAATATTAAGCCAAAGAAAGGATATTAAATGTCAGTCTCTATACCTTACCAAAAGAAACTTATCTTCTCTTGAACATTTAAATAAATTGTCAGTAGTAAAGCTAACAAGTGATAATAAAAGAGCCGTAAAATTTTCGAATGTAATAATTATTTCCGTTTTACCTGCACAATTAAAAAATGTTTTGGAAGAAATTAAAGATATTGTAAATCCGAGTAAACACACAATTATTTCGGTTGCGACAGGTAGAGAAATTAAAGA
>CAYPHN010000132.1:0-9038 GCA_964410265.1 uncultured Flavobacteriaceae bacterium
TGTTTTTCAATTTTTTCACCACCATAAACAGCTTCAACAAAAATTTTGTCTTCCACATATTTAGTCATTTTAAACAACTGCTTTTTAATTTGTTGGGTCAATTCACGTGTTGGCGATAAAATCAATGCTTGTACTGCCGAGTTATTAACATCTATATGATGCAGTATTGGCAACCCAAAGGCAGCTGTTTTACCTGTACCTGTTTGTGCTAAGCCAACAAAATCGGTGCTTGTTTCCAATAAAACAGGGATTGTTTTTTCTTGAATTTCAGTAGGTTCAAGAATACCAAGTTCTTTTAAGGCTTCTATATAAGGTTTTTTAATACCTAGTTCGATAAATTTTGACATAATTTCTTTAAATAAAAATGCAAAAGTACATATAATTTACTTTGATATTTGTTAATTAACTACCTATAAAGTATGATACATTAAAAGCTAGTCAATTATAGATTCACCATTTAAATTTGTAGTTAATATTTCACTCATATAATCAAAAAATGGCCTTAACGCAAGATATGATTCGTCAATTATATCAATAAAGTTTGGGGATAAAACCTCTTTGTCAGTAAATTTTCTTACCGCAATAAATCCTTTTTTACGAATTAAATCTATTGCCGGATGTTCTTTGTTAAACCCTTTCGGAGCTGTTTTTAGCTCACTTCCTTCTAATTTCCCACCAAATATTGAATGATAAGGTTGTTGTTTTAAAATACTTCTAATTTCAGAATCATTAAACTCAAATTCTTTTCTAATTCTAAAAAGATCTTCTTTATTAGGGTCCCAAAACCCACCAGCTAAAAAAGATTCTCCAGGCCTTATTCTTAAATAATACCCACCTCTTAATTTTTTACTACTGCGTGAATATGACCCAGCAAAATGTGGGTTATATGGTGTCTTATCTTTTGAAAATCTTACATCTCTATGTATTCTAAACAATTTAAACCTATCAATATCATCATGTTTATTTAGGTTTGCCATGATAGTTTGATATAATTCTTTCGCATTCGTTTGTGCTATTTGAAAAGTACTTTTGTGCTCATGATACCATTCTCGATAGTTATTCGCTTTTAAATCGATTAAATATTGTAATGTAGATTTTTCTAACTGCATTCTTTATATATTTTAGTTTCTAAATTACAACATATTATTAAATGCTGCAATACCTATATATGAGTAACCAAGTTTGCAAAACAAATATACCTTTTAATTAGATGCTTTAAATTATTTTTATAATTCCCTCAAAATGTATATATTAGCTAAGTAAAAAGAACAACTAACTAAATCTTATTTTATATGTCTAACACATCAAACAAGCCAAAAGCAAGTTTTTGGATTATTAGTGTAATAGCACTTATTTGGAATTTAATGGGTGTATTTGCTTATTTAACACAAGCATACATGAGTGATGAAATTTTAGCCGCATTACCCGATACTGAAAGAGCCTTGTATGAAAATTTACCAGCATGGGTAACCGCAGCATATGCAATTGCAGTATTTGGCGGCACTATTGGCGCAATTTTATTGTTGCTAAAAAAGAAGCTTTCTGTGCAATTTTTTACAATCTCACTACTCGGTGTAATTATTCAAATGAGCTATAATTTTTTTATGAGCAACACATTAGACGTTTATGGCCCAGGTAGCATTGTCATGCCTATAATGATAATTGTTATTGCTTTTTATTTGGTATGGTATTCTAAAAGCGTAACAACGAAAGAATGGTTAACTTAAATTAACAAAAATTCAAAAGGTTTTTAACTCTATGTACTTACTAATCAAGATCTAAATTGAATAAAATGCTTTATTTTTTAAAAAATAATTTGTTTACATTTCAATTTAACTTCATATTTTCAATATATTTAATCTTAACAAGGTGGATAAATCTCCCACCAATAATAAAATATCCATGAAACTTAAAATATTTTTAATTGGGATTATATTATCCTTATCATATATAAATGTTCATTCTCAACAAAGTAATTTTAGCTTTTCTGCCAATATCAAAGTAGCTAAGGAAGTAAAAGAACACTTTGTTGAAAAAGGCAGGTTTTATCTTTTCTTTACACAAAATTCAAAAGTAGAACCTCGTACCCAAACCTGGCCTAGCCCAGTAAACAAAACCTATATTTTTGCTAAAAATATCGATAAATTTCAATCCAATGAAATTTTAAAGATAAAAAATGATGATGATTGGATTAGTACTTTAAAATGGACCTTAAATGAAATTCCAGAAGGAGCGTATTATGTACAAGTTTTGTGGGATCAGGATATTAAAGAATCTAGAATTGATGCACCTGGCAATTTATATAGTGTAAAACAAAAAATAATTATAAATCAATCCCGAAAAGTAGAAATTTCATTAAGTAAAGTTATTGAGGCAAGAAAAGTAAGTAACCATATTTTATCAAGAGTAGTTGATTTTAAAAGTGAAGTTCTTTCAAAATGGTGGGATAAACCAATGCATTTAAAAGCTTCTGTATTGCTTCCTTACCAATATGATAGTAATAAAATTTATCCAATTAGATATAATGTAGCAGGCTATGGAGGTAGATATACCAGGATCAATAGATTACTTGACAATAAAGAATTTATGAATTGGTGGGATACTGATAAAGCCCCACAAATAATTACGGTATTTTTAGACGGAGAAGGTCCATTTGGAGATTCTTATCAAATGGATTCTGATAATAGCGGCCCATATGGTAAAGCCTTGATTGATGAATTGATACCCCATATTGAATTGAAATATAGAGGCACAAATTCAGCTTCTACACGGTTTGTAGATGGCTGTTCAACAGGTGGTTGGGTTTCATTGGGATTACAATTGTATTATCCAGATTCGTTTAATGGAGTTTTTTCATACAGTCCGGACGCTATTGAATTTGAAAACTATCAATTGATTAATATTTATAAAGACAAGAATGCTTTTGTTAATGAATATGGATATACAAGGCCGGTAATGAGAGATACTAATGGAGAACCTATGTTGTCTCTCAAAGAATTTATTCAATATGAAAATGTTTTGGGATCTTCTAACTCTTATCTTAATTCTGGAGGGCAATTTAGTGCACATACCGCATTGTACAGTCCAAAAGGGAAGAATAACTTACCAAAACCAATGTTTGACCCAATATCGGGAAAAATTGATGCTGAAGTAGCCGAATATTGGAAAAAATATGATTTTAAAATCTATGCGGAAAAGAATTGGGAAAATTTAGGACCAAAATTAAAAGGCAAAATTTTTATTTGGATGGGTGATATGGATCATTTTTACTTAAATCCTGCTACCAGAAGTTTTAATGATTTCTTAAAATCCACTAAAAACCCAAAATCTGATGCAAAGATTATTTTTTCTCCTATGAAAGGGCATTGTTCTGCTTATTCACATAAAGAAGTTTTATTAAAAATTCAGGAAAGAATTGAAAGCATCAAACAGAAATAAAATTTATAAAACATACCGATCAACATCATTTTTAGAAAGTAGTCGAACTTTTAAATTAAGAAATATATAACAAATTACCACCATCGTTCTTATTTAAATAGGCTCTTAAAATACTTTTAATATCGCTATTATCTTGCTTTAACTCTATCCATTTTTCATATGCAGATAAAAATTCCATTTTTTCTTGTTTTTCTACAAAGGCAAACCCTTGATAAATGCCGTCTTTTACTAATACAATTGTAGATTCATTAGAGCTTCTCCCCTGTTCTTTGATAACAAAAGTATCAGCATTTGTTATTAAATGCAAAGCTTTTTTTACTCTTAAATTAAATTTTCTATGGTTTCTAAATTTCTACAAATACCTCTACATTTTTTAAGTTGATAATGAAAACATCCACTAGAACCTTGTTGTAAACCACAGTATTTTGGACAAAGTTCATGAGTTTCACAAAATTCTTCTAAAAAATTTCTGCATTGTGTTTGGCTATAAAATTTTAAGATTGGTTGGTTCAATACCTTTAATTGATTGAATATTATATGAATCACGCCTTTCCTATCTTGATATGTTGCAATACCATAACCCGGGTTGCTTCTTTTTTGCGAGCGATTGTACTTTGGGTATATTTTTTTTATTTCATGAGATTCTAACAATAAAGCTGTCAATTCATTACCGGTTAATTCATAGGTTATATTAGCAATTTCCTGACAAAGTTTTAATGCCTTGTTGGCTTTGGAATAAATATGACTCAAAACGCGTTGTTTGATATTATTAGCTTTACCCACATAAATTACTTGACCATTTGCATCTTTAAAATAGTAAACCCCTGTGCTAGCAGGCAAGTCATCCAATACAATTTTTGACAATAAAGGTGGTAAAGTGGCCTCTCTAGATCCTTTGTTTAAAAAGCTATCCATTGTACCATTGTTATCCAATCGCAATAATTTTTCAAATAATATAACAGTAGCTTCTGCATCCCCTCTTGCGCGATGTCTACCATTAATTTTAATATTTAAAGTCGCACATATACTTCCGAGACTATAAGAGCCTTGTCCGGGTATTAACTTTCTCGATAAACGAACCGTACATAGTTTTTTACGGTTAAATTCGGCTCCAAGCTCATTTAATTCATACTTGATGACATTGTAATCAAAATTAACGCTATGTGCAACGAAAATACAATCTTTAGTATATGCTAAAACATCTTTGGTTATTTCGAAAAACTTAGGGGCTGTTCTAACCATGTTATTTGTAATGCCAGTAAGACCAGAGATTCGTTGACTAATAAGTGTTTCGGGGTTAACCAAAGTGGTATACTCCTTAATTATTTTCTTACCATCATGCACAAAAATAGAAATTTCAGTAATTTTATTTCCTTTGGCTCCAAGACCTGTTGTTTCTATATCAACAATAGCATACATAATAAATTAAATGATTTTGATTTTAAAAGCAATACAATAAACTAGTATTCATTTTTTAAAGATAGTAAAATGACTACTAGAATTGAAAGTATTTGTTAATATGTTTTTTGCAATTAATAACCCATTTTATGTACTTTGCATGCTCTGAAAATAAATAACTATCAATGAAAGTATGTATTGCTGAAAAACCAAGTGTTGCTCGTGAAATTGCTACCATTTTAGGGGCAAAAACTAGGTATGATGGTTATTATGAAGGCAATGGATATGCGGTTACTTACACCTTTGGACATTTATGTACTCTTTTTGAACCTCATGATTATAAACCTTATTGGAAAAGCTGGGATTTAAATAACTTACCCATGCTGCCAGATAAGTTTCAAACTAAAGTAGTAAGCGATTCAGGTATAACAAAGCAATTTAATATTGTAAAAAAATTATTCAAAAAGGCTAGTCTGGTTATAAACTGTGGTGATGCTGGTCAGGAAGGTGAATTAATTCAACGCTGGGTTATTCAACAAGCAGGTTATACTGGGGAAGTTAAAAGATTATGGATATCTTCATTAACCTCTGAGGCAATTAAAGAAGGATTTTCTAATTTGAAACCTTCAGAACTATATGACAATCTGTATTATGCTGGTTTTTCTAGAGCAATTGGTGATTGGTTGTTAGGTATGAATGCCACAAGGTTATATACAGTAAAACACGGTGGTTATAAACAAGTTTTATCAGTTGGTAGGGTGCAAACCCCTACTCTGGCCATGTTGGTAAATCGTTTTAAAGAGATACAAAATTTCAAACCGCAACCTTATTGGGAATTACAAACTCTTTACAGAGATACAGTTTTTAATTGTGAAGAAGGTCGTTTTTTAAAAAAAGAAGATGGTGAGGTCTTTGCGGAAAAAGTAAAACAAAGTGATTTTGAAATTGTTTCTGTTATAAAAAAAGAGGGTAAAGAATTCGCACCTAAATTGTTTGACCTAACAGGACTTCAAGTTTATTGTAATAGTAAATTTGGGTTTACAGCCAATGAAACCCTTCAAATTGTTCAAAAATTATACGAACAAAAAGTAGTTACTTATCCCAGGGTTGATACTACATTTTTGCCGAATGATGTTTACCCTAAAATAAAAGGAATACTTTCTAAATTAAATAGTTACAGTAATTTAACGAAACAATTACTTCAAAATAAAATTAAAAAATCATCTAAAGTATTTAATGATAAAAAAGTGACCGATCACCACGCTATAATTCCTACCGGGGTGCAAAATAAATTGCAATACAATCAACAACAGGTTTATGATATTATTACCAGAAGATTTATTGCAGTTTTTTATGATGAATCTAAGGTAGCAAATACCTCAGTGATTGGAAAAGCCGATACCGTTAATTTTAAAACTACTGGAAAAGAGATCTTAGAAAAAGGTTGGCGTATTGTGTTTGAAAACCCGAAGGATTCAAAAAAAAGTAAAACTGATATTTTACCAACATTTACAAAAGGTGAGAAAGGGCCTCACGAGCCCTCTTTTTTAGAAAAAGAAACCAAAGCACCAAAATATTTTACAGAAGCTACGTTATTGAGGGCAATGGAAACTGCTGGTAAACAAGTAGATGATGACGATTTAAGGGAGTTAATGAAAGAAAATGGTATTGGTAGGCCTTCTACCCGAGCGAATATTATAGAAACTCTTTTTAGAAGAAAATATATAATTAGAAGAAAAAAACAGATATTACCTACAGATACGGGAGTACAATTAATCGATACCATTCAAAATGATCTGTTAAAATCAGCTGAGTTAACCGGTAGGTGGGAAAAACAACTAAAAGAAATTGAAAAAGGTAATTTTAATGCAGGTACTTTTATTCAAAACATGAAGAAAATGGTAGAAGAATTGGTTTATGAAGTTCGAACAGAAAAAAAACGGGCCAATATTTCTTATGAAACTTCAAAAAAAGAAAAAACTGCTGTCAACATAAAAATCAAAACGGGAATTACTACTGAAACTTGTCCGAAATGCAAAAATGGATATATTTTAAAAGGAAAAACTACCTATGGCTGTAGTGCTTATAAAAACGGATGTGATTTCAGGCTTCCATTTAGTTTTATGGAAAAAAAAATATCCGAAATTCAATTAATTCGTTTGCTACAAAAAGGTTGTACCGTAAATTTAAAAGGTTTTACTGGCAATACTGGGAAAGTCGAAGGATTGATACGATTTAATAAACAGTTTACATTGGTTTTAGAAGAGAAAAATACTTCTGCTAAAAAAAAGAGAATAAATAATAATTCCAATACATTGCTTTGCCCTAAATGTAAAAAAGGAACAATTATTAAGGGCAAAACTGCTTATGGCTGTAGCGAATACAAAAATGCTTGTGATTTTATTTTCAGCTTTGATAAAATAAGAGCATTGGCCAATGGAAGGGAACTAACAAAAATTCTTGTTTATGACATAATTAGTGGAAATAGTAAATAAGAAATTATTTCACATTGTACAAACCAAATCCATTCAAATTAATTTGACATTTAATGAATAATTGCAATCACCAACATTTTATTATCCACAAACCATATAATTATTTAAGTCAGTTTATTAATAATCAAACAAAGCGGACCAATAAAAAATTGTTAGGTGATTTATTTGATTTTCCTGAGTGCACCATGGCTATTGGCCGGTTGGATGAAAAATCGGAAGGACTATTATTATTGACTACGGATGGAAAAATAAGTGAAATTGTAAGAAGTAATTTGGTGGAAAAAGAGTATTATGTACAAGTAGATGGTGAAATTAATAAAGATACCATTGGTCAATTAAAAAGTGGGCTTTTTATTAATGTTGCAAGTAAATCATACCAAACAAAACCTTGTAAAGCTTTTATAATAAAAGATATACCCATTTTTCCCGAACGTTCAAAAAAAGTAAGAGATCAAAGGCATGGCCCAACTAGTTGGATCTCAATTACTTTAAAAGAAGGTAAGTTTAGACAGGTTAGAAAAATGACAGCCCAAGTTGGATTTCCCACATTGAGATTGATAAGAGTTAGAATTGGGAATATTAAACTTGATAAAATGAAATCAGGTGAAGTTTTAGAAATAAATGATTTGCTGAAAATAATAAAACATAAAATAAATTAATAAGTATAAAAAATTATTGAAATTCTATTTGTAATTTTCAATTTTTAAAAATAAACGCATGCAAACATTTTCGATAGCCATTCATGGTGGAGCAGGTACTTTAGTTAAAGGTATGATGACTCCAGAAAAAGAAATAGCCTATAAAAATGCGCTTGATAACGCTTTGACTAGAGCGTATCAAATTCTGGAATCAGGAGGCTCAGCTATTGATTCTTCTGAACTTGCAGTTCGATTATTAGAGGATTCAACTTTGTTTAATGCTGGAAAAGGCAGTGTATTTACTGCAGATGAAACGCATGAAATGGATGCTTCGATAATGGACGGTAAAAACTTAAAAGCCGGAGCAGTTTCTTTAATAACAGGCATTAAGAACCCTATTTCATTAGCAAGAGACGTTATGGAAAAAAGTGAACATGTTTTTTTGGCAGGAAAAGGTGCTATGCAGTTCGCAAAAAAATTAAATTATTTATTGGAAGACAAGACTTATTTTTATGATGAACTAAGATATCAGCAATGGTTAGAAATAAAAGATACCGATGATTTTATATTAGATCACAGTTTAAAAAAGGATTCGAAATTTGGTACAGTTGGAGCCGTTGCTTGTGATAGTAACGGTAATATTGCAGCGGCCACGTCTACAGGAGGAATGACCAATAAAAAATATGGAAGAGTTGGTGATAGCCCTATGATAGGTGCCGGAAATTATGCCAATAATAAAACCTGTGCAGTATCCTGTACCGGTAGTGGTGAATTTTTTATTCGTGGCGTTGTTGCCTTTGATGTGTCAAGTTTAATGGAACACAAAAACATGACTATAAAAGATGCTGCAAAAGAGGTTATTCACAAAAGAATTTTAGAAATTGGAGGCGATGGCGGATTAATAGCTGTCGACAAATTTGGCAATATTGCCATGCCATTTAATACAGAAGGTATGTACAGAGCCTGTAAATCTTCATCAGGCGTAAAAGAAATTTCTATTTATAAATAGCTTTATTTTTCATGACTATCGGATTCCTTGCATAATGACTAAATATTCAGTATCTTACTA